>NZ_JAQZSD010000031.1:0-107549 GCF_028674935.1 Lysinibacillus sp. CNPSo 3705
GTCGCTAGGCATAATACCCAGGAGGATTAGCTCAGCTGGGAGAGCACCTGCCTTACAAGCAGGGGGTCGGCGGTTCGAGCCCGTCATCCTCCACCATTTGCCGGTGTAGCTCAGTTGGTAGAGCAACTGACTTGTAATCAGTAGGTCGTGGGTTCGACTCCTATCGCCGGCACCATTTTGAGCCATTAGCTCAGTTGGTAGAGCATCTGACTTTTAATCAGAGGGTCGAAGGTTCGAGTCCTTCATGGCTCACCATTTAAATTGCCAACAAAATATGCGGGTGTGGCGGAATTGGCAGACGCACTAGACTTAGGATCTAGCGCCGCAAGGCGTGGGGGTTCGACTCCCTTCACCCGCACCATTTTTAAAATTTCATAATTGCCAGGATAAATAAATCTTATGCACATGCGGAAGTAGTTCAGTGGTAGAACACCACCTTGCCAAGGTGGGGGTCGCGAGTTCGAACCTCGTCTTCCGCTCCAAATGTGCCGGGGTGGCGGAACTGGCAGACGCACAGGACTTAAAATCCTGCGGTAGGTGACTACCGTGCCGGTTCGATTCCGGCCCTCGGCACCATTTTGAGCACTTGGTTTGGGACCAAGGGGTCGTAGGTTCGAATCCTGTCATTCCGACCATTTTATGGGGCCTTAGCTCAGCTGGGAGAGCGCCTGCCTTGCACGCAGGAGGTCAGCGGTTCGATCCCGCTAGGCTCCACCATAAAAGATAACCAGTATAAAGATCCTGGCGGCGTAGCTCAGCTGGCTAGAGCGTACGGTTCATACCCGTAAGGTCGGGGGTTCGATCCCCTCTGCCGCCATCTTAAAGGACCTTTAGCTCAGTTGGTTAGAGCAGACGGCTCATAACCGTCCGGTCGCAGGTTCGAGTCCTGCAAGGTCCACCATTTATATAATATTACGGAGGTATACCCAAGTCTGGCTGAAGGGATCGGTCTTGAAAACCGACAGGCGGGTAACACCGCGCGGGGGTTCGAATCCCTCTACCTCCTCCATTTTATAGTTAAATGGTGCTTGAAAAACTCGAAAAGAATATATTATTAACGCGGGGTGGAGCAGTGGTAGCTCGTCGGGCTCATAACCCGAAGGTCGTTGGTTCAAATCCGGCCCCCGCAACCAAAATGGTCCCGTGGTGTAGCGGTTCCATATTTGCGGGTGTAGTTTAATGGTAAAACCTCAGCCTTCCAAGCTGATGTCGTGAGTTCGATTCTCATCACCCGCTCCAAGGGCCTATAGCTCAGCTGGTTAGAGCGCACGCCTGATAAGCGTGAGGTCGATGGTTCGAGTCCATTTAGGCCCACCACTATTCCGAAGTAGCTCAGTTGGTAGTAGCACCTGACTGTTAATCAGGTTGTCGCAGGTTCGAGTCCTGCCTTCGGAGCCATTTTTTTGTGGGGAAGTACTCAAGAGGCTGAAGAGGCGCCCCTGCTAAGGGTGTAGGTCGGGTAACCGGCGCGAGGGTTCAAATCCCTCCTTCTCCGCCATTGGCCCGTTGGTCAAGTGGTTAAGACACCGCCCTTTCACGGCGGTAACACGGGTTCGAATCCCGTACGGGTCATACTGAAATCATTATTCTTCTGCTTATCACGTTTAGAGATAATCGTGTATAACCTTCATTTGGCCTTGGCTCTACACTTTCTAAAAAGCTAAAAAACAACCTTAAGATCCGCGTCCCTCTCATAAATAAAACAATAAAATTAGGCAATTCATTTAGAAAAAATTAATATATTTAGTATTTGCTTTGTGTTCACTATTGAATTGGACAAATAATCCATGGTAAATGGTCATAATATTGGTATATCCTTTGGAATATATCTATCTTTCTTTTATAATGGGAATGAATAGAATTCATAGGAGGTAATAAATGTGAAAAAAAAGCAGAGTAAATGGATTATGAGTGCAGCTTCTGCTGCTTTAATTGCTGCAGCAGTTGTTCCTACTGCAAGTGCGGCTAATTTTACAGACATAGCAAAAAGTGACCATAAAGAGGCCATTTTGGCACTAGCAGATGCAAAAATTGTAGCTGGATATCCAGATGGTTCATTTAAGCCAAACGGGGTCCTTACGAAAGGCAATGTAACGAAATTTTTAGGGAAATGGCTAGTATTAGAACACTTCCAAGTGCCAGCAGACTACAATAAAAAAGTACGTTTTACAGACATGCCTACATCTTCAAAAGATAAAGAATTACTACAGTATGCAGCGCTTATAAATGATAATGGTATTTTCAAAGGGACTAACAATAAGTTATTACCTTCCGAGTATATCTCGCGCGAACAAATGGCTTCTATTTTAGTACGTGCAATTGAAAAAGTTTACGATATCGATTTAATTGCAATGTATAAAAAAGAAAACTTTAAATCATCTATTACAGATTTAAAAGTAGCTTCACCAGAAAATCATGAGGCTATCATCGCATTAGAATATGCAAAAATTACAAATGTAACGACATTTAATCCGAAAAAAACACTAACACGTGGTCAATTTTCGTCATTTTTACATCGTTCAATGACGAATATCGGTGAAATGGTAAGAGGGCCTGAAGTGTCCATCCAAACAGTTAAAGTTATAGATGCAAAAACACTACAGGTAACATTAACAGATGGGACAAGCCATAAGGTAACATTAGCGACACCGCTTACTGAAAATGTGGAAACGAAGGTAGATTTCAAAATTAATGACAAGCCATATTCCGCTGTTGTTACATATGAAGTAAATGAGTTAAATGTACAATCAATTGAGGGTATTAATGCTTCACAGATTAAAGTTGTTTTCAACCAAGCGATTGATCCACTTTCTGTGATAAAAGCAGATGGGAAATTACAGGATAATGTTGTAGCTTTCTCTAATGTCGATACTTTAAGAGCACTATCGGTTATAAAAACAGAAATCAGTGCTGATAAAAAATCAATCATCTTTACAATGAATGAACCATTAAAAGGTACACATCGTTATGTGTTCAGTAACATCAAAGCGGAAAAGGGCACAGTGCTTCAAAAAGTAGATGCGAATTTTGTTATTGCTGGAGATACACAAGCGCCTACGATTTTAGGCACAACGCAAGGAAAAAATTCTTCAATCGTTAAAGTGCAGTTTTCTAAGCCAATGGCAGCATTTCCAAATGAGCGCATTCAATTTACATTAGCAAATGGTACAAAGGTATCGAATGTAGTTGGAAGCATTGAGCAAAACTCAACTGAAGCAACATTTGACTTATCAGCTGCAACAATGAATGGTGTGTATTTAGCGCCTGGTACAGCTGTTCAAATTACATTCGTAGCGGCAACAGATATGGCAGGGAATATAATTTCACCGAACCCTTCTACTGTAACAGTGAAAAAGGGAGATAAGGATGGTGTTCCGCCGACACTATCTTCTGTTACACAAACTGGACCAAATACGTTCCAGCTATTGTTCTCAGAGGAGATTCAACCACTTTATTCATATGACCTTTCAGTGAAAAGCGGCCAGACTTCAATTTCTGTGAATTCTGTAGAGAAAGATCCTAAAAATGGTCGTTTATTTAATGTTACGGTGGATCCAAAAAGCTCGCTTCAAGGAATTACAACGATTGGGACAGCTTCTAGTCGTGT
Source organism: Lysinibacillus sp. CNPSo 3705 (assembly GCF_028674935.1). NCBI lineage: Bacteria > Bacillati > Bacillota > Bacilli > Caryophanales > Bacillaceae > Lysinibacillus > Lysinibacillus sp. CNPSo 3705. The sequence goes on from NZ_JAQZSD010000031.1 coordinate 3,608, forward strand.
AATAACCGACTTATCAGGTGAAACGGCAACGTTCTCAACAGCGTATAACTTTATAAGAGATGACAAAGCGCCAGCGCTAATGAATTCTGAAATTGTTTACGGTGATAGTGTAGAATATTTACAATTAACTTTCGATAAGCCAGTACAGTTAGGCGTAAACGCTAAAGCGTCATTTACTGGGAAATTCGTCAATAATTACATTTTATATGAGGTATCAAGAGGACCTCAAAGTGATATTCAGATTGTAAAAGATCAACCTACGAAATTACGTGTTAAAATGGCAGGACTGTTAGGCATGTATGATACAAAGGGAGCTCTTTACGACGGCAAATTAAATTTATATAATGTTACTAATTTATACGGTGTGCCAGTCACTGAAGTGCCAAACGTTAAATTTACACGTAACGGTGATTTAAATATAAATGGCAATAAATTAGCTTTATCGCAATACAATGCAATTCAAACATCTGCAACAGATTATTCTATTAAAGATAATAATATTGTTTATTTAAATTTCAATTATCCTGTTGATCCAGCTCTTGCTCAAAATGTTCAAAATTATAGTATTGATAATGCTCAGGTAGAAAGTGCAGTTGTAGAGGGATCCAATTTAAATCGTATTAAGCTCACATTGAAAAAAGATTCAAATTATTTTAATGGCACACGCAACTTCACGATTAAAGGCTTAAGAGCAGCAAACTCTATGGAACCATTTGATGAGGTGCGTACATCTATTAACCTTAAAGAAAATAATGCACCAAAGGTTGTAACTGTTAATGTTAGTAATTCACAAACATTAGAGCTTGTTTTCAGTGAACCAGTAATAAACGTTAATAATTTGGATTTTAATATTACTGTGAATGGTTCTTCGGTAGCAGCAACTACCTATCCACAAGGTAATGATAGAGTATTAATTACAATACCTCAGAATAGCTATTTATTTGAAAACGGCAGAAGTGTTACGATTCAAGCTTCACCTCGTAATGACATTATGGATGTCAATGGGAATAAATTAGATTTCATATCTCAAACAATTACAGTACAAAGATAATTTATCTTTAATAAAAAAATAGCATGCTGGATATATCCTCAGCATGCTATTTTCTATCTTTTTATTGCGATTCCACTAATGCGAGATAAACGGTGCTTTATGCACGTATTTTGTATTATCAATATGATCAATGATAAAAGTGGCTATATCTTGATTCGTAATTTTTGTACCAGGCATATCCGTCAGGTTTTCCTTTATCTGACTGGATATTAAGCTATCTTTTACAAATGGTAATCTAATTAGTGTCCATTTGATCTGTTTATTATTTAATAAATATTCCCATTCCAATTTTTTATCTTGCATCATTTTTGAAAGGAAAACTTCAAATATCTTTGCCCCTAAACGATTCATTATGCTTTTTTCGTCCTCTTTAATCGTTAGAGAACCACCTGAAACACCTATATAACGACTAATGTTTAATTCTTTCATCACATTAAAAATATTATTTGTAACTTTGCTATATATAGGTTCCTCTTTCGTTGGTTGACCAAATGTATTAATAACAACTTGACTATCTTTAAGAAGTTCTCGGATGTTTTCTATATCCTGTACCTGTCCTTTCACTATTTCAATTGCATCATTTTTATACAGTAACTTTTCAGGATTTCTAACAAGCATCCGAACATGATATCCTTTTTGTATGGCTTGAGCAGCTATATGCCTTCCTACTTTCCCTGTTCCTCCTATTATCGCTATCTTATATGAATTATCCATTATATACCTCCTATTTAATATGTTGGTAAATATACGATATATCCTATCAAAAGGATTCAAATTTTTCTTTTTTTACTAAAGTATGTAATATAGTTTTGTTTTGCAAATCTATAAGCTAAGATGAAAATAGTACAAAAACTAGGGGGATATAGATGGGGAAATTATTGTGGACTAACAACCAACAATATTTGTTACAGAAGAATGTAGAACAAGTAGTACCTTTTCTACGTCATTTTTCACCAGAACAAGTAAATCGCGTTAGTAAATTTCAGCGTACATATGAGAAATTTGAAAGTACGCCATTACGATGCTTAAATTCTTTTGCATCATTCGTAGGGGTACAAAGTATTGTGGTAAAAGATGAATCTTATCGATTTGGCTTAAATGCATTTAAAGTACTTGGTGGCGTGTATGCAATTGGGCAGTACGTTGCTAAAAAGTTAGATAGAAATATTGATGAGCTATCGTTTGACCAGCTTAAATCACCAGAGGTAAAGGAGCAGTTAGGGGACGTAACGTTTATTTCAACGACAGATGGCAATCATGGTCGAGGAGTGGCATGGGCTGCTAGAGAGCTTGGTTTGAAAGCACGCATTTATATGCCTGCTGGTAGTGCAGAGGAGCGCCTCCAAAATATTCAAAAAGAAGGTGCATATGCTGAAATAACAACAATGAATTATGATGATACCGTTCGCTATACATCACAACTAGCAACAGAAAATGGATGGGTCGTTATTCAAGATACGATGTGGGAAGGCTATGAAGAAATTCCATTATGGATAATGCAAGGCTATACAACACTAATAAACGAAGCTGCTCTACAGTTGGAAAAAGCACCTACCCATGTATTTTTGCAAGCTGGAGTTGGATCTTTTGCAGGGGCCGTTGTAGCTTTCTTACAACAATACTATGAGCAAGAAATTACATTTGTCTTAGTTGAGCCTTTTGTAGCGAATTGCTATTATGAAAGCTTTAAAGCAGGAGATGACCAGTTTGTAACGGTCGGTGGAGAGATGCAAACAATTATGGCAGGTCTTGCTTGTGGTGAGCCGAATCCACTTGCTTGGGACCTGTTAAAGACTTATACGAAGGTAAGTATTTGCTGTGATGAAGAAGTTGCTGCAATAGGTATGCGCATTTTAGGACATCCACTAGCGACAGATGCACGAATTATTGCTGGAGAATCGGGAGCTGCCCCAGTTGGATGTTTTTATGAATTGATGACGAATGAGCAATATACAGAGCTGAAGGAAACATTACAATTAGATGAAAATTCTCGAGTGTTGTTTATTAACACTGAAGGTGACACAGATGTAGAAAACTATAGAAATATTGTGTGGCATGGCAAGTATGCAAAAATTTAACTTCTTGCAGTGGATGTCCAAACATCTGTACCTGTCGCTACGCATACGCACAGAGAACTATGTTGCTGGCGCTGCGCTTTCGCACAAAAAACTTTTGTTGGCCTAAACCCAACGGATTATGCCGAGGCATAATTGATTTTAAAGAAAAAGCAAACTAGTGTTTATAAAACGTTCTAGTTTGCTTTTTTTATTTACTGGGTTGGATTATCGAGCGCCAGTCGGAACGGAAATCAACCTAACGTTTTTTCTTAATTTTCTTCTTGACCTTAACGTTGCGTAAACATTTACAGTAGCATTAATGGAGGTGAAAAATATGGAATATACAATTCAAGAGCTTGCTCAATTATCCGGGGTTAGCACAAGAACACTGCGTTATTATGATGAAATTGAATTACTAAAGCCTGCAAGAACGAATGAGGCTGGCTATCGATTTTATGGACAGTTTGAAGTTGATATGCTCCAGCAAATTTTATTTTATAGAGCATTAGATATGAAGCTAGCAACCATTAAGGAAATTATTAAAGCGCCTGATTTTCAACATACAGAGGCACTCAAAACACATCGTACTGCTTTACTGAAACGCAAGGAGCAGCTGGAAAAGATATTACAAACAGTAGAAAAAACTATTCAATCAATTGAGGAGGAACAACCGATGGCAAATGAAGAGAAATTTAATGGACTAAAAGAGAAGTTAATCGAGGAAAATGAAAAGCAATATGGTCAAGAAATTCGTGCAAAATATGGTGATAAAACAGTTGATGCATCGAATGCAAAGGTAATGAATATGACAGAGGAACAGTATGAAGCAATGCAACAACTAGAACAGCAATTATTTAATCGTTTAAAAGAAGCGATGGAAATCGGCGATACGAACAACGATGTGGCAATGGAGGTTGCAGAGCTTCATAAGCGTTGGCTTTGCTTTACATGGTCACAATATTCTAAAGAGGCACATGCAGGTATAGCTCAGATGTATATAGCGGATGAACGCTTTTCAGCATATTACGATGAGCGTGTTTCTAAAGGAGCAGCACAATTTTTACATGATGCCATCATCAATTATACTCTGGCGTAAATGTACTGAATGAAGATAAAAAAATAAGTGATTCATCCACATGCTTTCATGTTTTAGAAATATTAATTTAGGAAAAAATGAAGGCATGAGGAGGAGATTTTTTTGAACCCACAAGTAATGGAAAAATTAAGAAAGCAGTTAGAGCAAGAATTACAGGAAATAGAGAAGCGACTTGAGGAATCCGAGCGTCCACAAGCGACAGAGCTATCTAATTATGATAATCATCCAGCTGACAATGCGAGTGATCTAACAGATCAGCTAACGGAAATGGCGATTGACGAGCACCGGGGTGACGATGCTGAAGAAATAAAAGCTGCACTACAAGCGATGGAGGACGGTACGTATGGTAAATGTGCTGTATGTGGTGAAGAGATTCCTATTGGTCGCTTAGAAGCTATGCCGAAAGCATTGACATGTGTTGAGCACGCAGAGCATAAAGAAGAAAATTTAAGGCCAGTAGAGGAAGATGTGTTGTCTTCTACGCCAAGATCGGATGATTTCATAGAACTTGAGGAATTTGGCTCTTCTGATACACCTCAAGATAAAAGTTAGTAAGCAATTTCGCTCACAGGCAGTATAATAGCTGTATGGGGTGAGGATATGGACATAATTGATTTACACTGCGATGCTCTTTTGAAATTAACAACTTTAGAAGCGGCAAAATTTGAAGATGATGTACGTTTGCAAGCTAATCGACAGAGATTACAATTAGGGCGTGTTAAGGCACAAGTATTTGCTATTTTTATTAATCCTAAAATTCCGCAAAGTATGCGATTTTTAGAAGCAGTGCGGCAAATTGAAGCCTTCCATTCACATGTATTACAAACTGAGGGCATGGTGCATATTACGGATTGGTCGCAATTAGATGCTTTAGCTCCGCATGAAATTGGTGCAATTTTGAGCTTAGAGGGCTGTGGTCCAATCGGTGAAGATTTAGCAAAGCTTTCTGCAATATTAGATGCAGGAGTGAAGCTAGTCGGCTTAACGTGGAATGAAGAAAATGCTGTGGCCCACGGTGCTGATCAAGATGCAAGCCTTGGTTTAAAATCATTTGGTAAAGAGGTTATAGACTTGCTAAATGAGCGAGATATTATTATCGATGTCTCGCATTTAAATGAACAGAGTTTCTGGGATGTCTTACCACTAGCGAAGCATATTATTGCGAGTCATAGCAATGCACGTGCGATTTGTGATCATCCAAGAAATTTAACGGACGCGCAGGCAAAAGCACTTGTCGAGCATGGAGGGCATATTCATGTTGTTTACTACCCGCCTTTTATCCATGACAATGCTACAATAGATGATTTAGTAGCGCATATGAAGCATTTAGCGAATATAGTAGGGGTAGAGCACCTTGGATTAGGTTCAGACTTCGATGGAATAGATGCAACTGTAAAAGGATTAGCACACGCAGGAGAGGTACAAAATTTGTTAGAGGCGTTACGTGAACATTTTTCAACCGAAGAAGTTCGAGGTATTGCAAGTGAAAATTTTAGATGCTATGTAAAAAATGCAGCAGCCCGTTAAAGCTGCTGCATTTTTAATCAATTATGTCGAGCCATAATTGATTAATATTAATAAAAGAAATATTGAATTAATAAACCGATTCCTAAGAGGAAGCCGAAGAATGTATTTGTTTGCGCTGTAAATTTCATCGCAGGCATAACTTCTTTCGCTTCTTTTTTATCGCGGAAAATTTGGATTGCACGAAGCGGTTTTGGAACGCTTAAGAAAATGATTAGAGCCCAAAAAGTAATTCCATCAATTGCTACAAGAGCAATTACCCATAAATATGAAACGATAAAAAAGCCAGATAGTACAGAAATGGCATTATCTCGACCTACTAAAATAGCAAGCGTTCTTCGACCACCCTCTGTATCGCCAACGATATCACGGATATTGTTGGACAGCATGATAGCTCCAACTAAAATCATACTCGGTACTGAAAGCAAAACAGCGTCTAATGTCACAGTAAGCGTTTGAATATAAAATGCGATTAAAACAATTCCCATTCCCATAACAGCGCCAGATACAATTTCTCCAAATGGTGAATAGGCTATTGGGTATGGTCCGCCAGTATATAAAAAACCAATAAGCATACAAACAAGCCCAACAGCAGCAAGCCACCAAGAGGTTGAGGCACATATGTAAATGCCTAGCAGCATAGCGATTGCGTAAAAGCTTAAGGCAATCATCATAATTGTTTTTGGTTGAACACCGTGACGCACAATCGTTCCGCCGATACCGACAGAATTTTCATTGTCCAATCCTAATTTGTAATCGTAATATTCATTGAACATATTTGTTGCTGCTTGTATAAGCATACTTGCAATGAGCATAGCAAAAAATAGTCCAAAATCAATTGTTTGTTTTTCAATTGCTAAAGCAATCGCTGTTCCTAAAAATACTGGAACGAATGAAGCGGTTAAAGTATGTGGACGTGTTAAATGCCACCAAACTTTAAAACCCCTATCAGCTTCAATGACTTTGGTCATAAGGTCTTTCTCTCCTTCGAATGTTGTAGACTATTCTTATTTTATACGAAGAATGAGAAAATGGATAGGTTCACAGCTTATTACATACAGTTCAGATCAATTATGCCTTGGCATAATTGCGTCCGGAATCGGCTTTGTGCTTGCACAAAGAACTCCTTTCCGATTACGTGACATCCGCCGGAGGCTTTTAACTTCTTTCAGCGGCTGTTTGGACACCCGCTGAAGAGTAGCTTAAATCCGCATTCATTTCACCACCTATAGAGGAGGGAGTCTTCTGCTGAAAGAAGTTAAAAAAAATGATACAATAGAACATGCATTTATGAACTGAAAACAATCATTAAGATAATAGCAACAGTACGAAGAATAGGCTAGCAAATAAAAAATGACGGCTATTTTAAGAAAAAATATGATGCGAAAAAGTACAAATGCTCATGTCATTCTACAAAGTTTTGGTCAATTGTTCTAAAGAAAAAGTTCATCACCAAAAGTTTGGATGACATTTGTTAAAACGTCTACTAAGAACGAGTACAAAACATGCATCATTCATTATGTACATTGCAACAACGGAGGTAATTTTCATGCAACAGAAGTGGTACCAAGCCACAGAGGTAGAAGTGGACTCTTTGGGCCAAAGCCTTCATTTTTATATGGAAACAATTGAAGTTAGTCGCTTATCGGCGCTCGCATTTTATGCAGCGGGCGAGGAGCATTATAAAGGTGAACGATTTTATTGGCAAAATAGAGAAAAAACGATGACATTAGTAGGGCTAGGACATGCCTATACAATTCAAAATAACGCCAAAAATGATCGCTTCGATGCTGTAGAAGCAGAGTGGAAAAATTTAACGAAAAACTGTGTGAAGGGACAAACCGAGCTACAGCCAATTTTGTTTGGCGGCTTTACATTCGATCCACAAAATGAAGTAACTGGGGAATGGACAGACTTTCCAGAGGCTTATTTTGCACTTGCAACTTACCAGCTTGTTATTCGTGATGACAAAGCGTTTGTAAGTATTCATCTTATTTCAAAAAATGAGCAAGCAGCATCTCAATTTGAAGCGTTACGTAAAGAGCGAGATCATTTAATTCATGCAGCTCAAGTAAAAGAAGTGAAAACGTATTCAAAGCCTGAAATCACAAGTTACTTTGAGCCATACAAGGAGCCGTATTTAGCTTCGATTGACCAAGTAACAGCATTGATTAAGCAGAAGAAAGCAGATAAAGTCGTTATTGCACGCTCACTAGCATTGCAATTTAAAGAACAAGTTTCTTCACCACAGGTACTCTCACAAATTATTCATGAGCAGCCAGAGAGCTATTTATTTGGTTTAGAACGTCAACAATTATTGTTCTTTGGTGCGTCCCCTGAACGTCTTGTAAAAGTAGAAGAGGGACGAGCCTTTTCATCTTGTGTGGCAGGCTCTATTAAACGTGGTAAGACAGCAGAGGAAGATGAAGCCTTTGGACAAAGCTTATTAAATGATTCGAAAAATGGTGGCGAGCATCAATATGTTGTCGATATGATTGAGGAAACATTCCGTAAAAATTGTATAGAGATGACAATACCTGATGGCCCACGCTTACTAAAAATTAGAGATATACAACATTTATATACACCTGTTGAAGGTCAGTTAAATAATGAGGCAACAATATTACAACTGACAAAATCTTTGCATCCAACGCCAGCTTTAGGCGGTGTGCCAAGGAAAGAGGCAATGGCAGCTATACGTAAGTATGAGCCTATGAATCGTGGGCTTTACGCTGCTCCAATTGGTTGGGTAGATGCTGATGGCAATGGGGAATTTGCAGTGGCCATTCGTTCGGCTGCTTTACTTAAGGACAAAGCTTATTTATATGCTGGTGGCGGTATTGTAGCAGATTCAGAGCCACAATCTGAATATGAGGAAACATTAGTAAAATTCCGTCCAATGCTTCGTGCGCTAGGAGGACAATTACATGAGTGAACGGAAAATTTTAACGGATTATGTTTATAAAATGGTAGCATCACTAGTACAAGCTGGTGTTGAAAACGTTGTTGTCAGCCCTGGCTCACGTTCGACACCTTTAGCTTATGCATTTGCTTCAACGAAACAGCTTCATATGTATCGTCAAGTTGATGAACGATCAGCTGCCTTTTTTGCGCTAGGAATTGCAAAGGCTACAGCAAAACCTGTTGTTCTTTTATGTACATCGGGAACAGCTGCGGCAAACTATTTTCCTGCCATTGTTGAGGCAAGTTATGCTCGTGTACCGTTAATCGTCATTACAGCTGATCGTCCTCATGAATTGCGAGAGGTAGGTGCACCTCAGGCTATTAATCAACCGAATTTATATGGTACGAATGTCAAATGGAGCGTGGATTTCCCTTTGGCAGATGGTGCCGCACCAACCTTGCCGTTTATTGAGCGTCATACTGCACGTGCGGTGGCAGTGGCAATGAGCGCACCATTTGGACCAGTGCATATTAATGTACCGTTCAGAGAACCTTTGTTGATTGATTTTCAAGAGGAACTTCCAGAAGCGATATTTAAGCAGAGCAGTATGGGTCAGTTAGTACCTTCAAAGGAGACTCAACAAGAGCTATCGGACATTTTACGTGCAACCAAAAGAGGTTTTATTATTATTGGTGAGCTAGCACTCGGTACAGATTTAACAATTATGTGGGACTTTATTCGCCAATTAAAATGGCCGGTCATTGTCGAGAGTTTATCTAATATGCGGTCGTCTGTCCCAGAAGATTGTCTGCCTTATATGATCACGACGTATGATGCCATTATGAAAAGTGAAGATTTTAAAGCATTAGTTGAACCAGATACGGTGCTACGTTTAGGAGCACAGCCTGTTTCTAAATTTATCATGCAATTTATTACGAAATGTCAGCCCGATGCTTATATTGTTGTCGATGAAGATCCGATGTTCCGTGATTCTACAGGTGTGTCTACTCATTTTGTTCATGCTAATGTTGGTGAGTGGCTCACGCAATTAGCAATCTCTGAAACAGCACTAGAAACAGCGTATTTAGCTGAGTGGCAGGATGCTAATGATATTGCACTTGAGTATATTGAACATTATGCTGACGGTGCGATTGATGAGGGTGCAATGGTAAGTCGATTACTAAAATTGATTCCGAATGGCAGTGATATTTTTGTTAGTAGCAGTATGCCAGTGCGTGATATTGATACGTTTTTAATGGCGACACCGAAGGATATTCGGATTGTTGCGAATCGTGGAACGAATGGTATTGACGGTGTCGTATCAACTGCAATGGGCTTTAGTCAAGGGAATAACCGTGAAACCTACCTGCTTATTGGCGATTTAGCCTTTTTACATGATGTCAACGGTCTCATTGCTTCAAGATATCAGGAATGCAATTTGACAATAATCGTTATGAATAATGATGGTGGCGGTATTTTCTCTTATTTACCACAATCTACAGTTGAGGCGCATTATGAAGATTTATTTGGTACGCCTACAGCCCTTAAATTCAATGATATTGCCAATATGTACGATATGGATTATATACGAGTAGATGATATTTCAGAGCTATCAGTAAAGTTTACTACGATGAAAAAACGACCAATGCGCTTAATAGAAATTTTCACGAATCGTGAGGAAAATGTATATGCGCATCGTGCGTTATGGAATCGCATAAACGCAGGGTTAAAAGCATGGCAAAGCTAATGATTCGAGGGCTTGAAACATACGTAGAAATCTGGAATGAAGAAGCGGAGCAAACACTCGTTGCATTGCACGGTTTTACAGGTAGTACAGCTACATGGCGAAATTTAGCGAAAGCTCTGCCAAGTGTAAGAGTTATTGCCATTGATTTAATTGGCCATGGCCAAACAGCTATACCTCAACAAATTAGTCGTTTCTCTATGCAAGAACAAATCCAAGATTTAGAGGAAGTTTTTGGCCAGCTACAGCTCAAGAAATTTACACTACTAGGCTATTCAATGGGAGGAAGAGTTGCGTTATCGTATTCAACCTTCTACCCAGAACGTATTGACAAGCTCATTTTAGAAAGCGCTTCTCCAGGCTTACGAACTACTAAGGAGCGTGCTGAACGCTGTCAGAGAGATAACGCTCTAGCTGAAAAAATAATTAGTAACGGTTTGTTATCATTTGTTAATGCGTGGGAAAACATTCCTTTGTTTGAATCTCAAAAGCGTTTATCACATAGTGTACAAGAAGCTATTCGATTAGAACGACTTTCTCAGAAGGAGGAAGGCTTAGCAGGTAGCTTACGAGGGATTGGTACAGGCAGTCAGACATCGAATTGGATGTCATTGGAGAAGCTTGAATTGCCTGTACTATTAATTACAGGCTCACTCGATGAGAAATTTTGTAAAATCGCACTAGAAATGAAAGCGTTATTAAAAAATGCCAAGCATGCGATGGTAAATGACGCAGGACATGCAATTCATGTGGAAAATCCCGCTGAGTTTGCTACAATAGTAGAGGAGTATTTAACGTAATATAATTTTTACGTTATCGCCTCGATTTTGAACGAGACGAATTTAATTATTAGGAGGCAATTCAATGACACGTCAATGGACAAGTTTACATACTTATGAAGACATTAAGTATGAGTTCTATAACGGTATCGCAAAAATTACGATCAACCGTCCAGAAGTGCGCAACGCATTCCGACCAAAAACGGTAATGGAAATGATCGATGCTTTTTCACGTGCACGTGATGACAAAAATGTTGGGGTTATCATTTTAACTGGTGAAGGTGAGCATGCCTTCTGTTCAGGTGGAGACCAAAAAGTACGCGGCCATGGCGGCTACGTTGGTGAAGATGAAATCCCACGTCTAAACGTTCTTGATTTACAACGTTTAATCCGTGTTATTCCAAAACCTGTAGTAGCAATGGTTGCAGGTTATGCAATCGGTGGAGGACACGTATTACACGTTGTCTGTGACTTAACAATTGCTGCTGACAATGCTCGTTTTGGACAAACTGGACCAAAAGTTGGTTCATTCGATGCTGGGTATGGCTCAGGCTATCTTGCACGTATTATCGGACATAAAAAGGCGCGTGAAATTTGGTACCTTTGCCGTCAATATGATGCACAGCAAGCACTTGATATGGGATTAGTTAACACGGTTGTTCCTTATGAGCAACTAGAAGATGAAACTGTACAATGGTGTGAAGAAATGCTACAAATGTCTCCAACTGCTCTACGCTTCTTAAAAGCAGCGATGAATGCAGATACAGACGGTTTAGCAGGTCTTCAACAAATGGCTGGCGACGCTACTCTTCTTTACTACACAACAGATGAAGCTAAAGAAGGTCGTGACGCATTCAAAGAAAAACGTCAACCAGATTTCGGTCAATTCCCAAGATTCCCTTGATTATCTGAAACGTTGAACGGCTCGTATCTTAATGAGATACGAGCTTTTTGTATATCTAAAGGAACGAGACGGATAAACTTGCTAGAGTGATGGAAAGTTATGGCTAGCGACGGAACATGATGTATTAGCGACGGAACAAGATGCTTTAGCGACGGAAACTCATGCTTTAGCAGCGGAACAGCATGTCAAGTGACTTAAATTGCATAATCAAGTAGCAGAAAATCGTGTCGGAGTACCGAATAGACGGATGATGCGATAAAGCGGTAAGATTAGGCTGATTGGAGGAATAATGAGATGTATTTAAATTGGATTTTACAGCGAGCGTATTTAACACCTTTACGAAACGGTTTAACATATAATGGGCAGACTTGGACATTTCAAGAATTAAATGATTTATCGTTAAAACGTGCACGTCAACTTACAGCACTGGATATTAAGCAAGGAGACCGTATTGCTATAATGGGGCCGAGTAAGCCTTCCTTGGTCATTATGATGTACGCGTGTATGCATTTACAATGTGAAATGGTCATGCTAAATCGTAGGCTAACACAGAATGAAATTGCCTATCAGCTAGAGGATTCAAAAGCTATGGCAGTATTAATTGCAGATGAGGATGTTGAAAAATTACCATCACATACGTCTTATTATTTATTTTCTACTATAGAAAAAAGTACGGAAGCGGCTATTGATATTACGAAAGAATGGTCTTTAAACCAAACGACATCGATTATGTATACATCTGGCACTACTGGTTTTCCAAAGGGCGTTTGTCAAACTGTCGGAAATCACCAGGCAAGTGCAACGGCATCCGTTTTAAATATTGGTTTGCATGCGGATGATACTTGGTTATGTGCTGTACCCCTTTTTCATATTAGTGGCTTTTCTATTTTAGTGCGCTCACTATTGTACGGCAATAAAGTGCATTTATATGATCAATTTGATGCAGAAGCCATTTCCAAAAATATTATGGATGGCGAGGTTACACATATGTCGGTAGTCGCTGTCACATTGGAAAGGATTTTACATACCCTTGAAAAGAAAAACGCACAAGCCTCACCGAAATTTAAAATGATGCTAGCAGGTGGTGGACCAGTGCCAGAAAATTATTTAAAGAGAGCACATAAATTAAATTTAGCTGTAGCTCAAACGTATGGTATGACTGAAACTTCGTCACAAACTGCAACATTAGCTAATGAGGATGCGATGCGAAAAATTGGTTCTGCGGGAAAACCGTTATTTTTCAATCAAATTCGCATTGCTGAGCCGAATGACAAAGGTGAAGGAGAAATTTGCATACGTGGCCCACATGTTACACCGGGGTATATTGGTCGGTTTGCCGACAAAACTGCAACGATTGATGGATGGCTTCATACCGGGGATATTGGTTATATAGACGAAGATGGTTATTTATTTGTCATTGATCGTCGGGCTGATTTAATTATTTCAGGTGGCGAAAATATTTATCCTGCTGAAATCGAAAATGTACTACTTACACACCCTGCTGTTAAAGAAGCGGGAGTATGTGGGATTGATGATGATGCTTGGGGGCAAGTACCAATCGCCTTTGTTGTATTAAAAGAAGAAGTACAGGTAGAGCAAATACGAGCATTTTGTCAAAAGAAGCTTGCGAAATATAAAATACCAAAAGATATTATTGTTACGGACGAGCTCCCTCGAAACGGTGCCAATAAGCTACTTCGTAGAAAATTAATGCACGAATAACAAAAAGAAGCCTCCGTTATAAGTGTTTGACATTAAGGATTTAACAAAATAGGGGTAAAGCAATGAATTTTCAAGATTTGATGAAATTTAAAGGATCTATTTATTTAAACAAATTGTTTGAACCAGAATGAGAGTACTTATCGATAGGTGTAATGTGAACAATACCAAGGAGTTCGTGTAAATTACAGATAAAGTTGAAATAGAAGCATCCTCAATTGATGTTGATGATAATCTACCAATTTTGCAATTGGATTTTGAAACATATATTGCTTACTCCATTATTAATGAATCTTTTACGGTAATGGATGATTACGAAATTTCCGATGGTAATCTTTTTAGAATTTACTCTAAATCAAGATATGTGGATTTTATTAAAGAGGGAACAATTGTTGAAGTTATTTTTCCTGAAAAGCAGTTTGTTCACTATCACTATCAAATTCCTTGTTTAAACCATACAATCGATATTATTTCATATGATGAACCTAAAATTACTGAGACAAAAAGAATTTAATAAATTTTCACAATAAAGAGCATCGGAATCGATGCTCTTTATTATGAAATATTGCTAAAAAGTAATGAAAGAATTTGTGGGTTTAAAATAACTCGCCTTCAAGTGAACCCATTAGCATTAGTTAAAAAGGTTCCTTTGTAATTGTCATTGAAAATAAAATGAGAGAGGGGATCTTTATATTCGCTTTTGCACAGATGAACCCTCTAAATGGATTCATTATATGAATTGGTTGATTTCGGTTCCATATGGCGCCTTCAAGGGGCATCCGATGAGTCACTTTGGGCCAACATGTTTTTTTCGCTAAAGTGTAGGCTAATATAAGCGGAGGGAGTTGCTTGATACTCTCCAACAGAATTAGTTTTTCTTAGGTCTATGGGGGTTAGTAATAGATTAATGCGCTCTCTTTTTTTAAAAAACTTATTTATATCAAAATTGGATAAATGATACAATTGCAACATAACGAGGAAAGGTGTGATAACGATGAAACATAATCATTTCAACAAGGTGATTGAAAAGTAGAGGAAAATCTTCTTTTCAATCAATGAATTAAAAAAATATTGGAAAGAGGAATTGTATGTACAAAGATAACGAATTAATAATCCGTCCAATTGAGGAGCAAGACTTATCGAAACTATGGGAGTTAATTTATAAAGAAGATGCACCAGAATGGAAGAAATGGGATGCACCTTACTTTCCGCATAAATCTATTCCATTTGAAAAATTTATGGAAACTGCACCAACATGGGTTGGTAAAGAAAATATGTGGGTTATCACAGTAGATGAAGCTGTATGTGGGATTGTTTCTTATTATTTTGAAGATGAACAATCTGTCTGGTTGGAAATAGGTATTGTTATACACGAAGGTCAAAATTGGAATAAAGGAATAGGAACTCGTTCACTAAAACTTTGGCTTAACCATATATTTAATTCATTACCACTTCAAAGAGTAGGTTTAACTACTTGGTCAGGGAATGATAGAATGATTCGGGTTGGAGAGAAGTTAGGTATGCAAATGGAAGCTCGTATCAGAAAAGTACGCTTTTATGAAGACAAATATTATGATTCTATTCGTATGGGCATTTTAAGAGAAGAATGGGAAGCATTAAAACCTGCTTTGGAAATTTAAGTAAGCAGGGTTGGCTTAACAACTCATGTTTTATAAAAAATAAAATTGTGAAATTTGCACTTAAAGGGTTAATTGAATAAGTATTATAAAAAAGCCTGTATCAATGATTACTTGGTAATCAACGATACAGGCTTTACTATATAAATTTAGTTTCAAAGAAGGCTTCTTTTAATCGTTTTAACTTCTTTCAATGGGTGTCCAAACATTCGCTGAGATAGAGGAAATCAGTTTAAGAACGCCGCGTCCTGTGGCAACGACCGAGTGACCCTCATCACTGTTGCCGCCGCCGCTTCGCTTTCGCGCAAAAAACATTTGTTGGCCAAAAGCCTCCGACGGATGTCACAGAATCGGCTTTGTGCAAGAACAAAGCCGATTCTGGACGCAATTATGCCGAGGCATAATTTTGATAAGTCATTTTTAGTAAATTTTTACGATTAAATTAATCATTCATTAACATAATAAGAAATAACACGCATAAACTAGTTATTAAAGGAGAAAGACTCATATGAGAAAATATATATATAATGTTGTCATTATATTATTTGTTCTACAAATGAGTCATGTGCAAGTATTCGCAAACTATGAACAAAAGAATATCGCAACGGCCAATACAATAGAAACACTACAACATCTCATTCAAAAACAAGTTATGCAATTATCTACTGAATTTGATATTCGTTATACTGGTAATACGTCAGAAATAAAAGATGAACTATCAGAGCTTGTAAAAAAAGCTATTCGGGATCCATATATTTACGCCAATATTTCTAGTTTTAAATGGAAATATGATGGTTATGCCAATAATATTGTCATTAGTTTTGTGTTTACCTATCATATTACACAGGAAGAGGAGGCATTCGTAGAACAGACTTTGACAAATATTATTACACCTATGCATGGATTAAGTGAATTGCAGAAAATACAGGCTGCACATGATTTTATCGTTCTATCTGCTGAATATTCGAAGGACACGAAAGGAAGTCAATATTCTCCCTACACATTACTTACGGAGAACAAGGGAGTTTGTCAGGCATACGCTCTAGTGCTTTATCGAATGCTAGAGAAGCTAGGCTTTGAAGTACAATATGTACCAGGAAATGTAGGGGAACAATTACACGCCTGGGTTTTAGTGAAGCTTGATAATGAATGGTATCATATCGATGTTACATGGGATGATCCATTGCCTGATCGTAAGGGTGAGGTCCGTTATCATTATTTTTTAGTGTCTGATCGCCAATTAGCTCAGGATCACTCTTGGGACTATGCGAGTTTCCCAGCTGCTACAAGTGAAGCTTATGTTGATTTACAAAAAACGGATAAGGTTGAAGTTGTTACGAAACCAATACTGGATAGTCATTTTGCCTTTGATAAAGGGCTATTCATTTTAAGTAACAATAAACAAACAGTAAAACAATTAATTGAACAGTCTAGACTGCTTTTAAAAAGTAATAACAGCGATAATGCTGTTCAGGTGCATTTAAATGAATGGGAACCAATCATTTTAGAAAAAAGTAATATAGCCCAAGTAAAGGGTAATCGAAAGATAATACAAAATGCTATCCATAAGAAAAAAGGGCTAAGTAGTATTTATAGAGTGAAAAAAAGAATGCCACAAGAAAAGTACGTCATAATAAAGGAGGTGCCTTATTTTGTTCGGGGCACCTCCTTACTCATTTATTTTTGTTCATGTCCAAACGATTATTTCATTGCAGTATTTAAAGTTCTAATATTTCTCTTCATAAGGGTGAAGTAAGTTTCATTATTCTTTACATCATCTGCTGTTAAAACACTTAAATTATGCAAAACAAGAGATTCTGCTCCAACTTCTTTTTGGATAACTTCAGCTAATTTAGAAGAGACATTTTGCTCGAATAAAATGTAGTGAATATGCAATTTATTTGCTTTATCAACAATCGCCGTAAGTTCTTTTTGAGAAGGCTCGTTTTGTGAATTTAACCCGGCTATTGGAACTTGCTTTAAGCCGTATTGTCCTGCGATATAGCCAAATGCTGCATGAGATACGAAGAACGTTTTCTCTTGCGCTTTATCCGCCATAGCTTTAAATTCATTGTCTAAATCTTGTAGTTCTTTTACTAATGCCTCGTAGTTAGCTGTAAATGTAGCTTCTTGTGCTGGCATTTTTTCAACTAGAGTGTTTTTAATGGAAAGTGCTAAGTCTTGACTAATAGTTGGAGATAGCCAAACATGTGGATCTACATTACCGTGATCATGGTCCTCATGTCCGTGTCCATCTTCATGTCCGTGATCATGGTCTTCATGTCCGTGTTCATCTTCATCTTCGTGATCATCATGTGAGTGACCTGTGCTCACAGCTAATTTTTCATCTGAAACCTGATCTGCAGTTGCTACCAGTGTTACATCTTCATTAGCTAGAGTCTTTTTAGCATTTTCAACAAAGCCTTCTAGCCCTAAGCCTATATAGAAAAATATATCGGCATCTGCTAATTTCATCATATCTTTTTGTGTTGGCTCAAATGTGTGCTCATTGGCGCCGGCAGGGTAAATTGAAGAAACCTCTACAAAATCGCCACCAATTCGTTGTGCAAAATAACTTAATGGATAGACAGTAGTATAAATTGTTAATTTATCCTTTGTCTCTGACTGTTTGGATGTTGCTGATTTATTCCCACAGGCAGCAGTGAATAGGGCAAGAACTGTAACTAAAAATAACAAAAATACTTTTTTCATCTTATAGCATACCTCTTTCAAATAGTAATCATTACGATTTATTTTTTAGAACAGTTCCTATAATAACGCACATCTGATAAAAGCACAAGAAAAAATGACCCTCGAAAATTAATTCTTTTTCGAAGGCCATTTTTCTGGTACTGGATCAAAGCCACCTGGATGGAACGGATGGCATTTTGATATACGTTTAATTGTTAAATAGAATCCTTTAATGGCACCATGTTTTTGAAAAGCTTCAAGTCCATAGGAGGAGCATGTAGGATGGAAGCGACAGGATGGCGGTGTCATAGGTGATATAAATTTTCTGTAAAACTTAATGAGCCATATAAAGGGATATTTCATAGTTGTTTATCCTTTTGTTGAGCGTTGATTTGCTTAGGCTTAGCATCGATAGTTTGGGTAAAGAAATTGCTTTTTTTCTTCAACAAGACAATTACAGAAACGCCAAACATAAGCATCATCATTGCGATCATAATAATTATTGGTAATGGTACTCCCATTGCGTTCACTCCAAATTCTATTGTTAATAATATTATAAAAGAATGTCTTAAAAAAATGTACTAAATGAACTAGTCATCATCTTGATGAAAGCTTTGCTGTGGTTTATCATCGACTGTATGTTTAAAAGCATACGCACGGTTGACACTTAAAATAGTCGCGACCGTTACTAATATTACGATGATTGCTGCTACAACTAAGAGTGTGATTAAACTCATGGCATTCACTCCGTTCCTTATTCATACTTTCTATTATAAATTAGATAATCTTACTTAGTTGTGAAGGAAGTTTGACATTCCAGCGAATAAAACAGTCCTTTTACCACCATACTATGATAAAAGGAGTGTTTTGTAGAGATGGATCGTCAACGTGTATATTTTTCACTTGCCAATAGAACGTATTATACAAATCCATATGCAGGACAGTGGAACTTTGAACTCAACATAGATCGCCAAGCATTAGATGTATTTGAAAAGATTTTTCAGCAAATGCAAATGTTAGAAATAGCGAATGCGTGGCGAGCACAATTGCCATATATACAGTATCATCTTGATAGAGAAAATGATGAAATTGATTTGCGATTAAAAAAAATCTATGCACTTGTTCATGAGTATGGGGATGCGGATACGAAGGCATTTGTTGAACAACTTCCATATTTCAATAAACGTGTCTAAAGGTAGGGTCACTGAAAAACATCAGTGACTCTTTTTTTATTGTTGAAAGCTAATTTCTCTTGGCACATGTTTTTAGGCAAAAAACATGATAGTTTGTGGGCACTCGAGATCGAATGAACATAATAGTAGATGTCGTATTATCTCTTGTTATATAGACGCCTATCGCATCGTTTAATGAAGTAATATTAGTGATTTTATTTGTTGATTGTACATACATGAATACTCTATAGTGAAATAAAAGGTCATCATGGTAACGCTGATTCGACTCAGTGTATGAATTTAGAATAAGGAGTTGAAGAGCATGTTTACATTTACAGATTTAAATGGTTTACAAGTGGATTTAAGTTTTAAAAGAGGCGAATTGGACACGGAGCCTAAGCATGTACTTGTGTTATTAAAACATGAAAATAAGTGGTTATGTACGATTCATAAACGACGTGGTGTCGAGGTTCCAGGTGGAAAGCAAGAACCTGGGGAAACATTGGAGCAGGCAGCAATTAGGGAAGTATTCGAGGAGACTGGTGTGCATGTGAAAAATCTTAGATGGTTTGCACAATACGCCGTTCATGATGACATCTTATTTTGTAAAACGGTCTTTACCGCGCAGTTTGCGGGACAGGAGGACATTGAATTCGATTTAGAAACTTCAGGGATGATTTGGCTAACGGATGAAGAATTTGCTCACCATCCACATTTAAGCTTTCATATGAAGGATGCAGGAATGCAAAAAATGCTGGAGGAGTTGAAGCATTATGATCAATGGTAAGATCGTTGGAAAACGTCCTTATCCTTCGCCTAATCCAGCTATTCGTTTAACGGAAATCACGTATATATCACATGGCCTACGTGTGAAGGGATTACTAGCGGAACCTAAGGCAGAGGGTACATATGATGGCTTTTTATATTTACGGGGAGGCATGCAAAGCATTGGCATGGTTAGACCTTCGCGTGTCGCGCAATTTGCAGCTCAAGGCTTTATCGTTTTTGCTCCATATTACCGTGGCAATCGAGGTGGAGAAGGTCGAGATGAATTTGCAGGAGCTGATCGGTATGACGCTGTATACGCAGTAGACGTGCTAAAACAGTTTTGCAATGATAATATTCATGTCTTTGGCTTTTCACGTGGTGGCATTATGGCCCTTTGGACTGCTATTTTACGTAGAGATATTACATCTGTTGTGACATGGGCAGGCGTATCTGATGCAACAGCTACATATTGGGAGCGGACAGATATGCGCAGGATGATGAAGCGGGTTATTGGCGGGACGCCTAATCGTGTACCAGATGCTTATGATGCACGAACACCACTTTTTGAGATAGGGCACATTACGGCTCCAGTACTTATTATTCATGGCTATCGTGATGAAAATGTAGATATTGAGCATGCGAGACAATTAGAATTTTATTTAAAGGATGCTAATAAAAGGTATGAAACATGGTATGATCCTCGCCATGCTCATCAGTTTCCACCGGCCGAAAATCGAGCAACAGTACATGCACTGTGTGAATGGATGAAACGTCAGTAGATGACGCTTTGAACTTTTTTGTTTAAAAAACTGCTCAGCGAGCCCGAAGAATGGCTCAGGTAGACTAAAAAACCGTACAGGTGCTTCCTGTACGGTAGAAAAAAATATTTACTCTGTATATTTTGCTAAGAAGTTATTAATAGTTTTCCAGTAAGCGTCTCCAGCAACGCTTTGTGCAAGGCTATGTCCGGCACCTTCAACTATAAATTTCTCCTTTGGTACATTGGCAGCCTCGTATACTTGATCTAGCATATCAGATGGAACAAATGTATCATTACTTCCATGAATGAATAGCATAGGTGTTTTCGATTTTGCTACTTGCTTGACGCTATCAGCTTCACCAAGTGTATAGTCAGCTTTTATTTTCGTTACAATTGAAGAAAACTGCATAATGGGGAATTCAGGTAAATTAAAGAGTGCTTGCAATTGATAGGAGAATTCATCCCAAACTGAGGAATAACCACAATCCTCAATAATAGCCTTAACATTGCCAGGTAGATCCTCTCCTGAGGCCATCATCACTGTAGCACCTCCCATGGAAACACCATACAAAACAATTTCAGCGTTTTTATCAGCACTGATCACATTATTAATCCAAGAGACTACATCAAGTCGATCATGCCAACCCATACCGATATAGTCACCCTCACTTTTTCCATGAGCCCTTGCATCAGGTACGAGAACATTGTAGCCTGTATCATAAAAATGCTTAGCATACTTTGTCATTTGTGAGCCATCAGATGAATATCCATGGAAAACAATTGCCCATTTATTTGTTTCGTTTGTATTTTTAAGTGTATAGGCATGTAATTTTAAATCATCGAAAGACTGTATATAAGAGTCCTTGTAATTGTCTTTAAACCACTTCTCGCTTTCTTCTTTTTCTTTAGCATCCTTAGGACTAACAGCAATAGAATTGTGCGGAGCATTAAACACATCTGATTTATCAGTATTAGGATTTAAGGCAAAATTATAAAAATAATTCCCTGCAAAAAATCCAGCCACCACAAACAATACTAATAGCAGACTAACAATTGTAATTATCACTTTATATTTTTTTTTCATATATATCCCCCTAAAACTACTATTATGAATTATACACAAAGTTACTAATATGAAAAGTAGATTTTCTAAAATAGGGAAATAAAAAAAGGGAACGACTGAAATCGTTCCCTTTGCTTAGTAAATTATTTTAATGGACCGCCAAGTTTAGTAATAGCTTCAGAAACATTTGAGAATTTCTTGAAGTTTTCGTTGAATAAACCAGCAAGTTCAGCAGCTTTTTTATCATAAGCAGCTTTGTCTGCCCATGCATCACGAGGATTTAACACTTCTGTCGGTACACCTTCAATAGAAGTTGGAATGTTTAAACCGAATACTGAATCTTGAATTGTTTCAACAGCAGTTAATTTGCCATCAATGGCTGCACGTACCATTGCACGAGTGTAAGAAAGCTTCATTCGGCTACCAGTACCATATTCGCCACCAGTCCAACCAGTGTTCACTAAGAATACTTGTGCACCGTGCTCGTCAATTTTTTGACCTAACATTTCAGCATAAACTGTTGCTGGAAGTGGAAGGAATGGAGAACCGAAGCAAGTGGAGAATACTGGTTCTGGCTCTGTTACACCACGTTCTGTACCAGCAAGTTTAGATGTGAAACCGCTTAGGAAGTGGTACATTGCTTGCTCTTTTGTTAATTTACTGATTGGAGGTAATACACCAAATGCATCAGCTGTTAAGAAGATGATTGTTTTTGGGTGACCTGCAACAGATGGATCAACAATATTTTCGATGTATTGAATTGGATAAGCTACACGCGTATTTTCTGTTAATGAACCATCATCATAGTCACAAACTCGAGTTTCTGGATCAACAGCTACGTTTTCTAGAACAGAACCGAAGCGGATTGCGTTGTAGATTTCTGGTTCTTTTTCAGCAGAAAGGTTAATTGTTTTTGCATAGCAACCGCCCTCAATGTTGAATACACCGTTATCAGACCAACCGTGTTCATCGTCACCAATAAGCTTACGGTCAGGATCAGCTGATAAAGTTGTTTTACCAGTACCAGATAAACCGAAGAATAATGCAACATCTCCAGCTTCACCAACGTTTGCTGAGCAGTGCATTGAAAGGATGCCTTGCTGTGGTAACAAGTAGTTCATAATACCGAAAATAGATTTTTTGATTTCACCAGCGTATTCAGTACCACCGATTAGGATAATTTTCTTTTCAAGTGATACAATGATGAATGTTTCAGAAGCAGTACCATCAATAGCAGGATCTGCTTTAAAGTTAGGAGCTGAGATAACTGTGAAGTCAGCAACATGAGAAGCCAATTCTTCTGCAGTTGGACGGATAAATAATTGATGAGCGAAAAGATTGTGCCAAGCGTATTCATTGATTACTTGGATGCTTAATTGTGAATCTTTGTCAGCACCAGCAAAGCCTTTGAATACGAATAATTCGTCACGTTCTTTTAAATATTTTACTACTTTTACATATAAGTTATCGAACACTTCAGAAGAAATTGGTCGGTTAACTTTTCCCCAGTCAATTTTATCCTTTGTGCTCTCTTCTTCTACCGTATATTTATCTTTAGGTGAACGACCAGTGTATTTGCCAGTTTCTGCACGAACTGCGCCATCTACTGTTAACATAGCTTCACCACGAGATGTTGCTTTTTCAGCTAATTGTGGTACTGAAAGTTGAACATTAATGTTACCGCCGTTTAATAATTCCTTCAGTTCGTTTGCAATTTCTACTGAATTCATCGATTAAATACCATCCTTTTTTATAGTATTCCCTTGAGTCTGAGGGAGATTTTCTTAATTTCAAAAATAGTATAACACAATTGCTTAAATAATCTATACTAATTCAGAAATTATTTTTCAGATTTTATTACTTTTCAAGAAAACGACAAAAAGTAAATTGATTCGTTTTGATAATGCTTTTTACCCTATTTATAAGTGATCACACATTCACTTTCGACACAGCAAAATTGTGTTTGGAAGCTTAGCTGACATGGGGTTCGCACAGGATGTGAAGTTTTAGCTTGTTTTTGTAGTTGGAGCGTGTCTTCGACTAAAAAGGGGCTACAATCATTTTCATCCACCACATGTTCTGTAGCTAACGCCTTGCTTTTGCTACAAAATGTACTGTAAAGGGTTACACATATGTTAACACATGATGTGAGGTGGAGAGTAGGGATTATTTTGTTTTAATTTACAGCATAAGGAAAATTCTTTGCTGGATAAAGCCCATACTTTCTTTATAAGAATACAATCAATTATGCCACAGCATAATTTCGACCAGAGACTTTAAATGGTTTTCGCATAAAAGCTGGAAGAAGATAAAAATATTTGACAATGTTCGACCATTTACGTATTATGAGATATTGAACGGATACTCTTATCCCGAGCTGGTGGAGGGTCAGGCCCTGTGAAACCCGGCAACCTGCATGAACTATTTCACGACATGCGCTGGTGCCAATCTGATGCAAGGGGAAACTCCCTTGAACGATAAGAGTGAAAGGTTACGAAGTCATTATTCCTTTCCTCATGTTAAGTAAGCGTGAGAAAAGGATTTTTTTATTGTTTTAAACGAATTAAAGGTAAGTATACAGTCCTTTCCTTATTATAATGACGGATCTTTCGAAAATCCTCGTGTTAAAAGCAGCAGCAGCTGTTTAGTTGTGCGAAAGTGCAACGACAGCAACAACGGCTTGAGAGTTCAATCCTTATGGGCGAACTTGACATGGGTAATGAGTACCGTATTAATTCGCAAATATTATTTGTAAAAGTAATTAGGAGGAAAATCAAATGACAAACCGTCGACTGTTTACATCAGAGAGTGTAACAGAAGGACATCCAGACAAAATTTGTGACCAAATCTCGGATGCCATTTTAGATGCTATTTTAGCAGAAGATCCAAACGCACGTGTAGCGTGTGAAACAACAGTAACAACAGGCTTAGCGTTAGTAGCAGGAGAAATTACTACTTCTACATATGTAGATATTAAAGGTATCGTTCGTGATACTGTAGCAGAAATCGGTTATACACGTGGGAAGTATGGCTTTGATGCTGAAAACCTAGCAGTACTTGTTGCGATTGGCGAGCAATCACCTGATATTGCCCAAGGCGTTGACCAAGCATTAGAGGCGCGTGAAGGCTCTATGACAGACGCTGACATTGAAGCAATTGGTGCAGGTGACCAAGGTTTAATGTTCGGTTATGCATGTAACGAAACGCCAGAGCTTATGCCATTACCAATTAGTTTGGCGCATAAATTAGCTCGTCGTTTAACGGAAGTACGTAAATCTGGTGAATTAGCATATTTACGCCCAGATGGAAAAACGCAAGTAACGGTTGAATATGATGAAAACAATGTACCAGTACGCGTTGATACGATTGTAATTTCAACACAGCATGATGAAGAAGCTACACTTGAGCAAATTCAAGCAGACTTAAAAGAATTCGTTATTGCTCCAGTTGTTCCAAGTGAATTACTAGATGCCGATACTAAATATTTCATCAACCCAACTGGCCGATTCGTAATTGGTGGTCCTAAAGGGGATGCTGGTTTAACTGGACGTAAAATCATCGTTGATACATACGGTGGCTATGCACGTCATGGTGGAGGTGCTTTCTCAGGTAAGGACGCAACTAAGGTAGACCGTTCAGCGGCATATGCAGCACGCTATGTGGCGAAAAATATCGTAGCTGCTGGTTTAGCTGATCGAGCTGAAGTACAACTTGCTTATGCGATTGGTGTTGCTCAACCTGTATCTATTGCTGTTGATACATTTGGGACAGGAAAAGTTACAGAAAGTGAAATTGTAAAATGGGTACGCGAGCTATTTGATTTACGCCCAGCGGGGATTATTAAAATGCTTAACCTTCGTCGTCCTATTTATAAGCAAACTGCCGCATATGGTCACTTTGGTCGTACAGATTTAAATGTACCTTGGGAACAAACAGACAAAGCTGACGCATTAAAAGAAAAAGCAGGTTTATAAACTATTCAGCTAAAGCGATGAAGTGTTTGGAAAAATATTTTAAAATACTATTACAGAAAGGGGCTCAATATTCTTATAGCCCCTTTCACTGTTTTTAACGAAAAAAAAAGCTCCTAATCATAATCATGGAGGGCTTGGTTACCCAAGAAAACGTGAGCTGCTTTGATTTAGTTAAGTTAATCTTTTGGTTGAAGAGATTTATAGTATTGACCCTTTTCTACATATTCACGTATGATGCGTTCCATATCTTCTTTATCTTCATCATTTAATTCTCTTACAACCTTTGCAGGACGGCCAAGTGCTAAGCTATTTGGAGGAATTACTTTACCTGGAGGAACTAGACTACCCGCCCCAATGAATGCACCCTCTCCAATCTCCGCTCCGTCTAATACTATAGAGCCCATACCTATTAAGGCTTTTTTTCGAATCGTACAGCTATGTAAAGTTACTTGATGTCCTACTGTTACTTCATCTTCAATAATGAGTGGATATTTGGGACTTTGATGTAAGCAACAGAGGTCTTGAATACTAACTCTTTTTCCTATAATTGTTGGTGATACATCTCCTCGAATAACTGTGTTAAACCAAATGGTTGTTTCAGCACCTATTGTAACGTCGCCAGTAACTGTTGCATAATCAGCAATGAAAACAGAAGGATCGATATTGGGTTTTTTACCTTTAAATGGATAGATCATGAGTATCGCCTCTTTTCTTTCTATGATGTAATATTATCGTATCAAATACGCAACATGATGGAAATATAAAATTAAAATGATCTAGATATTCCGATATAATCATTGTGTAATTATTTTTTTAGGAGGACTATGTGAAATGTGGAAATGGGAAGCTGATGGACAAGCAAAGGCTGTGGTTGCTATTCTTCATGGTGCATATGAAAATCACCGTTGGTATGCATGGCTTATAGAAAAACTTAGATTGGAAGGCTTCCACATAGTCATGGGGGATTTACCTAATCATGGAGTAAATGTAGGATATTCAAAAATTCACGATGAAGATTTTAAAGAATACAACAAATATACAAGAAATTTAATCGAGAATGCATTTTCGTATAATTTACCTGTCATTTTAATAGGACACGGGCTTGGCGCGACTCTATTACTACATACCATGCAAAAACGAAAATATGAATGTGCAGGAATTATTTTAACTTCACCATGGCTTCATTTAAAGCTATTGCCAGGTAAACTCTCAAATGCTCTAACAAGTTTAAGTGCCTTGACTGCCAATGTGAAACTGACCCATGAAATTACATTAGAATCATTAACGCGCAGTATAGAAGGTAGAGATGAGATGAAGGATGAAGTTCCTTTTTCATCTGTTGTTTCAGTGAAATGGTATCGCGAGCTACAACAAATGATGCGCAATTTAGTGTTATTGCCTAAGGCTGAATTCCCAAATAGGCCGATGTTAGTTATGACCGCTGAAAAAGATAATATTACGGAAACTAAACAAACAAGGAATTGGCTTTATCAGATGGAATTTACAGAGTTTCAATTCAAAGAATGGGCAAACTGTTATCATAATCTATTTCATGAAGTAGAACGTGACGAGATTTTTGTTTATATACGAGATTTTATTAATAATGCTCTGCGCAGAATTGGCTATATAATTGAATAGTGAATTTCCTCTCCAATTAACTAGAAAAATTACTAACTTTTTGTTTCTTAAATATAATGTTGTAATTTTCAGAAAAGTGTAATACTATAATGACTTAAAGTGATGCTTTTCAAATTGGAGGGGTAAGATGGAAACAATCGTTGGGAAAATTAATGAGATTTTATGGGGACCGTGGTTTATTTATGGCATTTTGTTAATTGGGCTCTTCTTTTCAATCATTACACGATTCCTACAAGTAAGACATATTAAAGATATGTTTGTTTTAATGTTTAAAGGCGAAAAATCGGATAAGGGGATTTCCTCTTTCCAAGCAATGTCTATTGCATTATCTGGTCGAGTAGGTACAGGTAATATTGCCGGCACTGCTACAGCAATCGGGATGGGGGGACCTGGTGCTGTTTTTTGGATGTGGGCAATCGCCTTTATCGGTGCGGCAACTGCTTACGTGGAGTCGACGTTGGCTCAAATTTATAAAGAAGAGAAAGATACAGAATATCGTGGCGGGCCAGCTTTTTACATAGAAAAAGGAATGGGGCAAAAGTGGTTTGCAGTTATTTTTGCTGTTGCCGCATTAGCTGCCATGTTAATTTTGATGCCAGGTGTTCAATCGAATGCAATTGCGACAGCAGTTGAAAACGCTTTCGATGTTAAAACTTGGATAACAGGACTTATTATTGTCGTATTATTAGGTACGATTATTATCGGTGGTGTAAAATGGATTGCCAATGCTGCACAGGTCATTGTACCGTTTATGGCATTAGCATATATTTTGATGGCCATCGTCATTATTGTCATGAATATTAAAGAAGTACCAGCTGTATTTTCGTTAATTTTTTCTAGCGCATTTGGAGCGCAAGAAATTTTTGGTGGTATTATTGGCTCCGCTATTGCATGGGGTGTTAAACGAGGTATTTATTCAAATGAAGCAGGTCAAGGGACAGGCGCGCATCCGGCAGCGGCAGCAGAAGTATCACACCCTGCTAAACAAGGTATCGTTCAAGCAGCTTCTGTGTATATTGATACGCTATTAATCTGTTCAGCTACAGCATTTATGATTTTATTTACGGGTATGTATAATGTACACGATGAAAAAGCGGGCGCTGATTCATTTGTTTATGTTGGCGATTTCAATAAAGGCGAATTAACTGGAGAAGAACAAATCACATTTGCGAAAAGTATTAAAGAAGGCGCAGCATACACACAATATGCAGTTGACTCTTCACTACCAGGTTTTGGTGGACCATTCGTAGCGATTGCCTTATTCTTCTTTGCTTTTACGACAATTATGGCATACTACTACATTGCCGAAACAAATGTAGCTTATCTATTCTCAGGAACTACAGAAAAAGTCGTCATATGGCTGGCTAAATTTGCAATTTTAATTTCTGCATTTTACGGTACAATCCGTACATCCGATCTTGCTTGGGCAATGGGGGATGTGGGGCTAGGTCTAATGGTTTGGATTAATGTGTTAGCGATATTAATTATTATGAAGCCTGCTATAGTCGCTTTAAAGGACTATGAGAAACAGAAAAAAGAAGGAAAAGATCCTGTTTTTGATCCTCGTAAACTAGGAATTAAAGGAGCAGATTTCTGGATAGACTATAATGACAAACGTAAAAATAAATAGATAAAAAAGAGAAAGCTATCTAATAGATTTTAATAGTCTATTAGATAGCTTTTTTGATTTTATAAAAAGAAAATAAATTTTCTGTTGACTGCAATAGAAAAAGAAGGTATATTTTGTTTTAAGGAAATTATCTTTCCTTTAAGAAACTTTTTGGGAGGAGGTGAAAAGATGACTGTGTTCCATTTACCGAAACTATCATATGATTATGATCAGTTGGAGCCTTATATTGATGCTAGAACATTAGAAATTCATCATTCTAAGCATCATGCTACGTATGTAAATAATTTAAATGCGGTCTTGGAAGGTCATAAAGACTTGCAAAATCGGTCATTAGAGGATTTATTACGCAACCTTGATGTACTTCCAGCTGACATTCAAACAGCTGTACAAAATAATGGTGGAGGTCACTATTGCCACAGTTTATTTTGGGAATTGATGAGTCCCTGTGGTGGTGGCAAAGCGACTGCAGATATGGGAAAGGCGATTGATTATTATTTTAAAACGTTTGATAATTTTCAGGATCAGCTTTCTAAAGCAGCAATTGCCCGCTTTGGAAGTGGGTATGGCTGGCTAGTGCTAGATGGCGAACAATTAACCATTATGAGTACAGCTAACCAAGACACACCTTTAAAAGAAGGGAAAATTCCGTTACTCGTTATTGATGTATGGGAACATGCATATTATTTGAAATATCAAAATCGCCGACCTGAATTTGTTACGAATTGGTGGAATACTGTCGATTGGGATAAAGTCAATCAACGATATGTGGATGCAATGAAACAACAAACACTTTTAAAATCTAACTAAGCGAAGTTAATTAAGGTAATTTGACATGAAAGTAATAATTAAGTACTCCTCCCTATCCCCCGCGCCATCGGGGGATATTTTCTTGTCAAAATTAAAAGGCTGATTCCAATGTTCTATCGGAATCACGCCTTATATCGAAACGTTCTATTTAACTTTACGAGTAATCTTTCATTTTCTCCAAAGCTATCACAAAGGGTGGATCATTTTGTTGATTTAGAAACTCGTATTTTAATACATGTACATATTTTTGGGGAAGTTGACTGACATATTCTATCACTGCATCTCGTTCTTCCTTACCACCTGGATGACCGTGATAAATGACAAGGACAATAAGACCACCGATTTTGAGCAGCTTTAGCAAATCTTCAATTGCTTGTATCGTTGTATTTGGCTGTGTAACGATGTCGTGATTACTACCAGGCAAATACCCAAGGTTGAAAATGGCAGCAGCTACCGGCTTGTGTACATAGTTGGCTACTTCTTCATGCCCTCTGTGCAAAACAAGGGCACGGTGCTCTAAGCCATTATCTAAAAGGCGGTGGAGAGTTGCATCAACAGCGCTCTTTTGAACATCAAATGCGTACACTTGCCCTTCATCGCCGACAAGCTGTGCTAAAAACAATGTGTCGTGGCCGTTACCCGCTGTGGCATCTACGACAGTGTCTCCCTCTTCAACTGTATCTGTTAGTAGCTGTTGTGCATATTGTAAAACACGTTGTAGCTTCATTTGGCTACCTCAGCACGATAAAATTTCCCTTGCCAGCTTCCGCGTTTCTCAAGCTCAGCATCAATGCCATTTAATACTTCCCATTTATTAACACTCCACATTGGGCCAATCATTAAATCAATTGGTCCATCGCCTGTGATACGGTGAATAACCATATCCGGTGGTAGAATTTCAAGTTGATCTGCTACAAGCTTTGTATAAACGTCCTGATCTAAAAACTCTAACATGCCCTTTTCATATTGCTTAACCATTGGTGTACCTTTTAAAAGGTGTAGTAAATGAATTTTGATGCCTTGTACATCAAGTTTTGCAACTTCACGAGCAGTTTCCATCATCATGTCATAGTCCTCAAGTGGAAGACCATTAATAATGTGCGAGCATACGCGAATACCATGCTTTCGTAGCTTGTTAACACCTTCCACATATGTTGCATAATCGTGGGCGCGGTTGATAAGATTTGCGGTTTTTTCATGCACAGTCTGAAGTCCGAGCTCAATCCATAAATAGGTACGCTCGTTTAATTCAGCTAAATATTCAACTACATCATCTGGCAGACAATCTGGGCGCGTTGCAATGGATAATCCAACAACACCCTCTTGAGCCAACGCAGCTTCAAATTTTTCCTTTAATACAGGAAGTGGTGCATGTGTATTTGTATATGCCTGGAAGTAGGCCATGTATTTGCCGTCTTTCCATTTTTGATGCATTTTGTCACGAATTTCAGCAAATTGTACCTCGATAGGATCAACTTTATTGCCTGCAAAATCACCTGAACCTGCTGCACTACAAAACGTACAACCTCCGAAGGCAACAGTACCATCACGATTTGGACAGTCAAAGCCTGCGTCTAGTGCTACTTTAAAAACTTTATGACCAAATTGCTCACGTAAATAGCGATTCCATGTATAATATCTTTTCCCATCTGAAGGAAAAGGAAAGTTTGTCTCTGTCATTTATTTCACTCCTCTAACATTATATTTTATCACGTGCTAGTGCTTCCGTCATGATTTATGTGAATGACTCCGAGCAAATCATGAGGAGTACCGAACGAAACCTACATTATTCTAAAGCCTAAGTAAAAAGAGTAAATTTATTTTTCTTGTGCTTTTGTATTTTTCAACATAAACTAACTATTTAGAGTAGCGAAACAATGGAGGTCGTTCTATGCCAAAAAGTGTTTGGTTTTTAATTATCGGAATGTTTGTGAACACAACAGGCAACTCATTTTTATGGCCTTTAAACGCCATTTATATGCACGATTATTTAGGGAAATCACTTGCGATGGCGGGCTTTGTGTTGATGCTGAATTCTGCTGCCGGCGTATTAGGAAATCTCTTAGGTGGTTACTTATTTGATAGAATAGGTGGCTATAAATCAACAATGTTGGGCATTCTTTTGACAATTTCCTCATTAGTAGCTTTAACGATTTGGCACGGCTGGCCACATTATGTGTGGATTTTAACGATACTTGGCTTTAGTGGGGGTATTGTTTTCCCAGGAATGTTTGCTTTAGCTGGAACTGCGTGGCCTGAGGGCGGACGAAAGGCTTTTAACGCAATTTATTTAGCTCAAAATGTAGGAGTGGCGATTGGTCCTGCACTTGCCGGTGTTGTTGCTGATTATAAATTTGACTACGTCTTTATTGTCAACTTAGCTATGTATATATTGTTCTTTTTTATAGCGTTTTTTACTTTTAAACGATTTGAAGAAGGAAGCATTGCACCGAAGAATGTCGTGAGTGAAAGTAAGCGAATTATTAATAAAGCACCGTTTTATGCACTATTAATTATTAGTTCATCCTCTGTGTTATGCTGGCTAGCTTATTCACAATGGAGTGCGACTATTTCTTCCTATACGCAAGATTTAGGATTAGGGTTGAAACAGTACAGCTTACTTTGGACAATTAATGGCCTACTTATTGTTTTAGGGCAACCGCTAATTGCACCGCTAGTGAAACGTTGGGAAAATAAATTGAAGCGTCAATTAGTTTTTGGCGTTACCTTAATCGCAATATCCTTTGGCATCATTGCATTTGCGAGTGATTTTAAAATGTTTGGAGCAGCAATGGTTGTGCTAACTTTTGGTGAAATGTTTTATACGCCTGCTTTACCTACCATCGCCAATCATCTTGCACCAAAAGGGCGTCAGGGCTTTTATCAAGGGATTATTAATAGTGCGGCAACTACAGGTCGTATGATTGGCCCTCTATTTGGTGGTATTATGGTTGACCAGTTTGGCATGATTGCACTCGTATTAATGCTAGTAATTATTGTATTGTTTGCGATTATTCCATGCCTTATCTATGATTATCCTTTACGAAATAAGAAAACAGTGACAAATTAGTAGTTAAATTTAACGAAAATATTTTCAAAACGAGCAAAAAATGTGTGGGAAACACGTTTTTTGCTCGTTTTTTAATAATTGATATTGAAAGTTAACAAATTGTGGCGTACAATCTATCATACATATTCAAATATTTGAATATATGAAATTGAAGTTGCTTGGAGGGGTTTATGTGGAAGAGAGCTTGCAGCAATTTAAGGCAGATTTTTTTAAAGCTTTAGCACATCCATTACGAATCAGAATTCTAGAATTACTAGTAGATGGTAAAAAAAACGTCAATGAAATTCAAAGCTGCTTAGAAAAAGAGGGCTCAGCTGTTTCTCAGCAATTAAGTGTATTGCGAGGCAAAAATATTGTGCATGGGACGAAAGAGGGGAAAAAAGTTTACTATTCTTTAAGCGATCCGATGATTGGGGAATTACTTGGTGTTGCAAAGGATATTTTCAACAATCATTTGATAAATACAATTTCAAGATTAGAAGAAATGACGATTAACGAAAATAATGAAGAGGATTAAATTAATTTTGTAGACTGTGTTCTTATGAAACATTTACCTTGCTTATTATTTTGAAGGGAAGATTTATAGATGAAGTCACTGTTTACAGGACGATATGAAGGATATTCTGTTCATCATTTGAAAAAAGATTTAATATCAGGAGTCATTGTCGGCATTGTGGCAATACCGCTGGCAATGTCTTTTGCTATTGCGTCAGGTGTTAAGCCTGAGTATGGAATATATACAGCTTTTATTGCTGGAATACTTATTTCTCTTTTGGGTGGTTCGAAATATCAAATCGGGGGACCTACAGGTGCGTTTGTGCCAATTCTGCTAGGGGTAGTCATTTCGTATGGCTATGAAAACTTACTAATCGCTGGGTTAATGGCAGGAATTATGTTGTGCTTAATGGGGATATTTAAACTTGGCTCATTAATAAAATTTATCCCGCGACCCGTGACAATAGGATTTACAGCAGGAATTGCCGTTATTATTTTTACAGGCCAAATCGCTAATTTCTTAGGTTTGACTAATATTAAAAGGCATGAGTATTTTATTGACAATGTAAAAGAAATTGTTATGCATATTGGCACAACAAACTTTTATAGTGTTTTAATAGCAATCATTAGTCTTATCATTATTTTGATAACACCTAAAGTTTTACCCAAAGTTCCAGGGGCGTTAGTTGGCATTGTTGTTTCTACATTAGTGGCAACGTTCTTTTTTTCTGGACAAGTTGCCACAATCGCAACGGCCTATGGTCAAATTCCAAATACATTACCGAATTTTGCAATTCCAGATATCACATTAGAACGCATACAGCTACTTATTGGACCAGCCTTTGTGATCGCCATGTTAGGTGGCATTGAATCACTTCTATCGGCAGTAGTAGCAGATGGTATGACAAATACAAAACATAATAGTAATCGAGAACTTGTTGGTCAAGGGATTGCTAATATCGTCACTCCTTTCTTTGGAGGAATCCCTGCGACAGGGGCTATTGCTCGAACTGCAACAAATATTAAAACAGGTGCCGTATCACCGGTATCAGGGGTTATTCACGGTGTATTTGTCTTAGTCACTTTATTAATACTAGCGCCCTTTGCTTCACATATTCCGTTAGCAAGTATGGCTCCAGTTTTAATGGTTGTAGCTTGGAATATGAGTGAGCAAAAGCATTTTGCGCATATTGTTAAATTAAAATCTGGCGATTCCCTCGTTTTAATGATTACGTTTTTACTGACTGTTTTTACGAGCTTAACATTAGCTGTAGAGGTTGGACTTGTGTTAGCGGTCATATTGTTTGCGAAGCGTATGAGCGAAAAGCTTGTCGTAACAAAAGTATTACCGGATCATTCGAAAGAAAGTGGGAAGGTACAATCACATGTTGTTCATCAGAAACGTGACTGTCCACAAATTAGTATTTATACAATTGAAGGTCCTCTTTTCTTTGGCGCAGCTCAAACTTTTGAGGAGGCCATAGTAAGTTCCATTCAACAACAACAGAAAGTTTTGATCTTACGGATGAGTAAAGTACCCTTTTTAGATACGACAGGTGAGACATATTTTGGTAATGTCATCCGGAATTTTAAAGCTCAAGGTGGCACTATTTTAGTTACAGGTGTGCAAGATGAAGTGGAATTGACACTACAAAAAAATGGTTTATATGCTGAAATTGGTGAAGATAATTTCTATCAGCGTACAGGAGAAGCGATTAATAAGGCTTTAAGTTATTTAGATACAAATAAATGTATTGGATGTAAGCATTTTGCTTTTCATGAATGTCAGGAATTATCCCGCGTTAACGGGCAGTAAATTATTCTCACCGAAAGCGAAGTAACATGCTGGGGCAAAAGTATTTTAGCTAAAGTAAAACCCGAATAAATGGCAAGACACTCATACGGTGTTTTGCCATTGTTTGGGTTTTCTTAATTTATTTGAAAGAATTCGGCTTTCGCAAAGATCCTCAACTGCTTGAGAGGTCATGACAATCATCTCTACAACATAAAAAAAGCCGAGTGTCTTTAGCCAAATCGTTCATTTTGTCCTTCTGAGATAAAGCGCTTTCATTTTACTATAATGAATAACAATATGCTTTCAAAATCATAGCAGAAATCGCTTATGAATAATTATAGAAGTATGGATAGGGATAGGTTATGAACAATGTAACCAAGCTTACTGGGGAGGAATAAAAATGAAAAAAATTATAAATCAACCTGAAACTCTCGTTATGGAAATGTGCAATGGGATGGTTATGGCTCATCCGGAACTTGAGTTGTTAAAAAAATATAAAATAATGAAGAAAAAAGAAATGAATGACAATAAGGTAACTTTAATTAGCGGTGGCGGTAGTGGTCATGAACCGGCACATGCCGGATTGGTAGGGAAAGGAATGCTTGATGCTGCAGTATGCGGTGACGTATTTGCTTCTCCTTCGCAAATACAGGTATATCAAGCCATTAAAGCAACAGCCAGCAAAAAAGGTACATTGCTCATCATTAAAAATTACAGCGGAGATATTATGAACTTTAAAAATGGTGCCTACTTAGCTACTGAGGATGGCATTCGAGTAGAGTACGTTCGCGTAAATGATGATATTGCAGTAGAGGATAGTCTTTATACAGTAGGAAGACGCGGCGTTGCAGGGGTTGTGTTAGTGCATAAAATCGCTGGTGCGGCAGCAGAAGAAGGTATGAATTTGCTACAGGTGAAAGCTGTTGCGGAAAAAGCGGCGGCAAATGTTCGAACAATTGGTCTAGCACTAACTTCCTGTACGGTTCCAGCTAGTGGATCACCGACTTTTAAATTGGGTGAAGATGAGATGGAATATGGCGTCGGTATTCATGGAGAGCCCGGGAGAAAACGTGAAAAAATTATGACTGCAGATGAATTAGCTATTCGTATGACAAATGACCTTGTGAAAGATTTAGCATTAGATAAAGGTGTTGAAATTGCTGTTCTAGTAAATGGCTTTGGCGGTACACCGCTTCAAGAACTTTATCTGTTTAACAATGCAGTTACTAGAGAATTAAGTAAAAGAAAGATACGAATCAATAGAACGTTTGTCGGCAATTACATGACTAGTATTGATATGGCTGGGATTTCTTTAACAGTAATGAAACTAGATAATGAGCTGAAAACATTACTATCGAAAGAATGTAATACACCTGCATTTAAGGTAGAGGGACCCGTTGATAGTGTAGAATACGTAGATATTCATGACAATATAGAAGAGAAACGAGTTTTCTTTGAGACGGAAACAGTGGAAGAACACGCTATTATCAAGAGTGAGGTCATCACCTTAAATAATATGATTTATCTCGTAGATAAAATGAGCGAAATTATTATCAAGAACGAAGTACCTTTCTGCGAATTAGATACACATGCAGGTGATGGCGATTTCGGAATGAGCGTCGCTAAAGGATTTAAGCAATTAAAACGAGAATGGGGCTCAATTGTAGGTCAGGAACATTTAACTATTGGGACTTTCCTTGATGCGTGTTCTATGGTGATTATGGAGCATTGTGGAGGCGCTTCTGGACCCATTTGGGGAGGGGCTTTCCGAGCTGCGGGGAAAACTGTAGCAGGAAAAATGAAATTAACGGTCGGAGAGTTTGCTGAAATGTTACAAGCAGCGCTTAAAGGTATACAGTCTATCGGTGAGCGCTCTTTCGGAAGAGGGGCAGAGGTAGGCGATAAAACGCTTGTAGATGCGCTTGCACCTTGTGTAAATGTTTGGGCAGAAAGTGCGTTTGCTTGTGTGGATTTTAAAACTGCCTTTGAAAAAGGGGCAGAGGCTGCTGTTAAAGGAGCGGAATATACAAAAGAAATCGTTGCTCGTATGGGTCGCGCTGGTACAGTTGGTGAAAGAAGCCTAGGTTATCCGGATGCTGGTGCTTATGCGCTAGGCGTTATTTTTACGGAGCTTTCTCGTAGTTTAAAATAGCTGCAGTTTCACAAATAGGCATTGAATTGTTCAAAAATGGGTAGTATGTAAACAAAGTCTTGTGCTTTTTAGTACTTTCCATTAGAATAAATGCAATACTTGTAAAGACAGCGATTTAGGAATAGTAAATTTGTGGTTCTTTTTAGAGAGCTAGCGGTTGGTGGGAGCTAGTAGGAAAGCAAATTGAACTCGCCTTCTGAGTCTGCCCGCGTGAAATAGCGCGTGCCGTTCATTTCCGCGTTAAGGAAGCAAGAGCCGAGTGTAATCACTAATGTGGGTGGTACCGCGGGAGATACGAATTCTCTCGTCCCTTTCTGACTAAGAAAGGGGCGAGTTTTTTTATTTTTTAAATATTTTGTCAATTCTTTAAGTGAAAAGTATGACGCATTCAAAGGAGGAAAAATAATGAGTTTTAATCATCAACAAATTGAAAAAAAGTGGCAGCAATATTGGGCTGATAACAAAACTTTCAAAACTGAAAATGAAACAGAAAAACCGAAATTTTATGCATTAGATATGTTCCCGTACCCATCTGGTGCAGGTCTTCATGTAGGACATCCAGAGGGTTACACAGCGACAGACATCCTTTCACGCTTCAAGCGCATGCAAGGCTATAACGTCCTACATCCTATGGGGTGGGATGCATTCGGTTTACCAGCAGAACAGTATGCACTAGATACAGGAAATGACC
Organism: Lysinibacillus sp. CNPSo 3705; assembly: GCF_028674935.1. Lineage (NCBI taxonomy): Bacteria > Bacillati > Bacillota > Bacilli > Caryophanales > Bacillaceae > Lysinibacillus > Lysinibacillus sp. CNPSo 3705. The sequence continues at coordinate 41,730 of NZ_JAQZSD010000031.1, forward strand.
CAGCTGAATTTACAGCGAAAAATATTGCGACATTCAAGCGTCAAATCCAAGAGTTAGGTTTTAGTTATGACTGGGATCGTGAAATTAACACAACAGATCCAGAATATTATAAATGGACACAATGGATCTTTATCCAACTTTATAAAAAAGGTTTAGCCTATGTAGATGAAGTAGCTGTAAACTGGTGTCCAGCACTTGGAACAGTACTTGCCAACGAAGAAGTTATTGATGGAAAATCAGAGCGTGGTGGTCACCCTGTAGAACGTCGTCCGATGAAGCAATGGATGCTTAAAATTACTGCCTATGCTGATCGTTTAATCGATGACTTAGAGGAAGTTGATTGGCCAGAGTCTATTAAGGATATGCAACGTAACTGGATTGGTCGTTCAGAAGGGGCAGAAGTAACATTTGATATAGAAGGAACAGATGAAAACTTCACAGTATTTACAACTCGTCCTGATACATTATTTGGTGCTACATACTGTGTGATTGCACCTGAGCATAAATTAGTGGATCAAATTACAACTGCTGGACAACGACAAGCTGTTGAAGCTTATTTAGATAAAGTAAAATTGAAATCTGATTTAGAACGCACAGATTTAGCGAAAGAAAAAACAGGCGTATTCACAGGTGCCTATGCAATTAATCCGATTAACGGTAAAAAAATGCCGATTTGGGTAGCGGACTATGTATTAGTATCATATGGTACTGGTGCAATTATGGCAGTTCCAGCACATGATGAGCGCGACTATGAATTCGCTACAGAATTTGGTTTAGAAATTATTCCTGTCCTTGAAGGTGGAGACATTAGCAAAGAAGCCTTCACAGGTGATGGTAAACATATTAACTCTGACTTCCTTGATGGCTTAAACAAAGAGGAAGGTATTGCTAAGGCAATTCAATGGCTTGAAGAAAAAGGTGTAGGAGAGAAGAAAATCTCTTACCGTCTTCGCGACTGGTTATTCTCTCGTCAACGTTACTGGGGTGAGCCAATCCCGATGATTCATTGGGAAGATGGTACAACGACGCCAGTGCCAGAATCAGAATTACCATTAGTACTACCAAAAACAGATAATATTCGTCCTTCTGGTACGGGTGAATCTCCGTTAGCGAACATTTCTGAATGGGTAAATGTTGTTGATCCTGAAACAGGCAAAAAAGGTCGTCGCGAAACGAATACGATGCCACAGTGGGCAGGTTCTAGCTGGTACTTCATTCGTTATATTGACCCAACAAATAAAGAAGCAATCGCAGACCCAGAATTACTGAAACGCTGGTTACCAGTTGATATTTATATCGGTGGGGCAGAGCATGCCGTATTACACTTACTATATGCTCGCTTCTGGCATAAAGTATTATACGATTTAGGTGTTGTACACACGAAAGAGCCATTCCATAAATTATTTAACCAAGGGATGATTCTTGGTGAAGGTAACGAAAAAATGTCTAAATCAAAAGGGAATGTCGTGAACCCGGATGAAATCATTTCTTCACACGGTGCTGATACTTTACGTCTATATGAAATGTTTATGGGTCCACTTGAAGCATCTGTTGCATGGTCAACAAATGGCTTGGACGGAGCACGTCGCTTCTTAGATCGTATTTGGCGCCTATTTGTCAATGAAGAAGATGGCACAATCGCTGGGAAAATTCAAGCTTCTGATGACAAAACACTAGAAAAATCATATCATCAAACGGTGAAAAAAGTGACAGAGGATTATGAAGGTATTCGCTTCAATACAGCTATTTCACAAATGATGGTATTCATCAATGATTGCTACAAAGCAGATGTAATTCCAACAGAATATGCTGAAGGCTTTGTGAAAATGCTAGCTCCAATGGTTCCTCACGTTGCTGAAGAGCTATGGCAAATATTAGGTCATGGTGAAACACTTTCATATGCGCAATGGCCAACATATGATGAGTCTAAACTTGTTGATGATGAAGTGGAAATCGTCGTACAAGTACTTGGCAAAGTACGCGCAAAAATCATCGTAGCGAAAGATGCTTCAAAAGAGGAAATCGAAAAAGTAGCACTTGCAGATGACAAAGTACAAGAGTATATAGCAGGCAAAAACGTTGTAAAAATTATTGTCATTCCAGGCAAACTTGTTAACATCGTCGTGAAATAATAATGCGGAAAAGTGTCCAATATTTGGGCACTTTTTTCTTTTCTGCTGAAACCATCTAAGATTTTGATACGACTATAGATTGAATAGGAGGTGTTTGTTTGAGTGAGCATTTAGCAAGGGTTATGGAAGATCATGGTGAATATTGTCTTCGTGTAGCCTATCTTTATGTTAAAGACTGGGCTATTGCAGAAGAAATTGTTCAAGATGTATTTTTCGCCTATTATCAGCAGCAGGAGCGCTTTGAACAACGATCCTCACTAAAAACATATTTAGTCAAAATAACCGTACATAAAAGTCATGACTATTTACGAAGCTGGAAAAATAAGCGTCACGTTTTATTTGAAAAGCTGCACATTGGGGTGAGTAAACGATCGCCAGAAACAAGTTTGCTTGAAAAGGATGAACGAAAAATTGTGACAGCAGCATTGTTTGAACTTCCTATAATCTATCGAGAAGTAATTATTCTTTATTATTACCAAGAATTAAAAGTTCGTGAGATAGCGGAAGTACTTGCATGTGCAGAAAATACAGTGAAAACAAGACTGCGTAGAGCAAGGCAAATTTTGCAGGAAAAACTGGACAAAAATCATTGGGAGGTGCTAGAAGATGACATCTTTTAAGGATAAAGTGGATAAAGAGCTTGGAGAAGCCCCACGTTTCTCACAACAATTGCAGGAGCGTATTTTGCACGATGTAGTTCAGCAAAATAAACAACCTCGTAGATGGCAATATCCAATGATTTTCATAGGAGCAGTCGTGACGATCCTCATCTTAATTGTAATTGGGCCATGGAATCAAGTAGAGACATCTAAGCATGCTTCGATTGTTGAGCTAGCCCGGCATGAGGTTAAACAGTTTACTAGTGCGTATAATTGGGAGGAGGATACCTTTAAGGCCGGAAGAACTGGCTGGATTTTAGGGCAACAGTCTTATAAAAATGATTCGGAAACAAAGCTCATTGCCAATACGCTTCAAAAGGCAGTTATTTCGAAGAAGGATGATGATTACTATGCATACCGTGATGTATGGGTAGAGTTTAACAATGGGCAGGCTGTGCAGCTAAAAATGTTCTTAAACGATGGGCAGCTAGCTTTCAGCGATCGACATACAAATGTCTTTTACAAAGTGCAAGATGACGATACTGCCTCAGCGTTTATTGCGCTTATGGAAGATGAAAAAGATTTTAGTTTTGGTAAGATCTTTACTTTTTTAATAATGGCTCTCTTACTAGGATGGCTTTTAGAAAAAGCTATTCGAAAGAAGTTTAGTATTCCAAAGGAACCAAAATATATAAATACAAGCCATCAACGTACAACGTATATTGCTAAGTTTATACAAGGGGCGACCTTAATTTTATTTAATATAAATGGGTGGTTTTTATATACAGCTGCATTTTGGATATTTTTAACTGTCGCTATAGTAAGCAATTTTTTGATTGACTATTATTATGGACGTGAAGAAAAAAGACATTATGTTTCGATAGGGTCATTTGTACTAGTGCTACTAATTATTATATTTATCATTTATTTTCTATAGAAAAGGAAAAACGAAAGAAAAGAGATGCTCACGTTATTCGAGAGCATCTCTTTTTGATGGATGACTAGAAATTGAAAACTTGTTTTGAAATATACCGACAAAAATACTAAATTAACATCGTTCTAAAAAGTACTTTTTTACTTGTATGTTTTTTGTTATAACTGATTGGTTTAGTTGCTTTTAAGTTAAAAAGCATTACTAGCTAGAGTCTAAAAAATTTGTAGGATTCATTTTAAGTGAAAAAATATATATTTGAATAATAAAAATGAATGGGTAGTGATTATTCATTTTGAAATATACAAAAAGTGTATTGGATTTATTTTATTGAATATCCATTAAAAGTTAAATAGATCATTTAACAGTGTTTTTTAGCATCCTTTTACGAGGAAGAAATTCATTTATTTAAGCTGCAAAATTCTCTCTTATTCTAAAAATTTCTACATAGTGATTCCCTTTTTGTGCCCTATCCAAGAAATATGTTGGGTTAATGAGAGTAAGGGAAAAAGGAATATACATAGATTGCATGTGAAAATATGCACAAAATTAATTATATCAAAATAATTTTTGTGCAACTTGATAATAGAGTAGAAAAATAATATTAGCTAAAAAATGTTACGGTTTTCGTTTAATAAACATCTATTTACTTAGAGGCTGTAGGGTTTTTGTTATAAAATCACTAGGGTGAAAAATAAAATACTTTTTGGAGAAATAATATTTTTTAAAAAAACATCTTGCATTTGAATAATTCTAAGTGTTAAATTGTTTTCAGGGACGTTCATAAAACTTTCACAGGTAGCAAAAGAGGGGAGAAAAGAGAAATTATGAATAAAAATAGATGGTTAATTGCATTATCCGCAATCGCTATTCATCTTTCGATCGGTGGAGCATATGCATACAGTGTATACAAGCTACCGATTGTCAAAGAGATGGGATGGAGTGAAACAAACGTAACGGTTGCCTTCACAATAATGATGGGGCTTGCTGGTTTTTCAGCAGCATTGTTCGGTAACTTAGTAGAAAAAATGGGGCCACGTAAATCTGCCATGATAGCAGCTGTTCTATTTGGAGCAGGACAAGCTGGTGCGGGTGTAGCGATTTCAATGGATTCCGTAACATTGTATTGGTTAACATATGGTTTACTAAGTGGCTTGGGTATGGGTATTGGTTATATTGCGCCAGTATCGACATTGGTAAAATGGTTCCCAGATCGCCGCGGTTTAGCAACGGGTATGGCTGTACTTGGATTTGGTTCAGGGGCACTTATTACAGCGCCAGTCGCAGCTAACTTAATGGAGGCTGTAGGTATTTCTACAACGTACTTTATTTTAGGGGCAAGTTATTTCACGTTAATGATTTTAGGGGCTTCATATATAGCACCGCCTAAACCTGGTTATATGCCAGCGAATATGAAGGCTGCTGCAGATAATGGTAAAGAAGTTGTGAAAAAAGATTTAGCTGTCATGTCAGCACGTGAAGCTGTGAAAACTAAGCATTTCTGGATGCTTTGGTCGATGCATTTAGTAAACGTAACAGCAGGTATTATGATGATTTCTGTTGCATCTCCAATGGCTCAAGAAATTGTAGGATTATCAGTTGCGGGAGCCGCAGCAATGGTAGGAATAATGGGATTATTTAATGGTGGTGGTCGTTTAATATGGGCTGCTGTGTCTGACTATATTGGTCGTTCGAACGTCTTTGTCATTTTCTTTATCGCACAGCTTGTTACTTTTATCGTCTTACCACATACTACAAACGTTATTATTTTCCAAGCACTTATTTTCTTAGTTGTTAGTTGCTATGGTGGAGGTTTCTCGAATCTACCTGCATTTGCAAGTGATTTATTCGGTACGAAACAACTTGGCGTTATTCATGGTTATTTATTAACGACTTGGTCTTTAGGTGGTATTTTTGGACCGCTTTTAGTAAGCACAATTAAAAACGCTTATGGAAGTTATATTCCAGTATTCTATGTATTTACAGGGTTAATTGCAGCTTCGTTAATTATTGCTTTAACGTTACGTGCAGATGTACGTAAACGAACAGCATTAAAAGAAGCTTCTCAAAAGGTTGGAGACGTCTCCGCTACACAATAAAATAATACTTTCAATTCGCACTTGAAAGTAGGCCATATGAGTGTCATTTCGCACATGACGCTTGTATGGTCTTTTTTTTGTAGCTGTTGTTATATAACACTTGATTAATCTTTGTTTAATGTATAACAGTCGATGTCTGCTGTCAATATCATTACAGGAAATAAAGTGATTTCGCTACCAAAAGAGAAATTTTGCAACGGAAAGCGAATGAGGGGTTCATTTTCAAGAGGGAGATACGCTCCTTTAAATTATTGATTTGATTGAATCTTTTCATATGCTAAAACGTATATAAAATAAATAAGGAGGCAATGTAATATGGGGAAATTTTCTTTAAATGAATTTATCAATAAAACACAGCAAGACGACAACGAAAATGAATACTTCGAGTTAGAAACTGAGCGTGTATTAGAGGTTAACCTAGATGGCGAGGTTTGGTCGAAAATGGGCGCGATGATTTCTTACATAGGAGATATTAAGTTTGAGCGTGAGCGTGTGCTGGAACATGGACTCGGTAAAATGTTTAAAAAAGCATTAACAGGCGAAGGTACACAACTTATGAAAGCGAAAGGTAAAGGGCGACTTTATTTAGCCGATCAAGGGAAAAAAATAACGGTTTTCGATTTAAAGGATGAAAGTATTTGTGTAAACGGCAATGATTTACTTGCCTTTGAGCCAAGTATTAATTGGGATATTCATTTAATGCGTAAAATGGCAGGAGTCATGTCAGGCGGGTTGTTTAATGTAACCTTACAAGGAAGAGGGAAGGTAGCTATCACAACTCATTTTGAGCCGTTAACATTGTTAGTGAAGCCTGGTGAAACGGTCTATACAGATCCGCATGCTACAGTAGCGTGGTCAGGTAATCTGGCACCAGAGTTTAAAACAGATATTAGCTTCCGAACATTTATCGGTCGTGGTAGCGGTGAATCCATTCAAATGGCATTTTCAGGTGAGGGATTTGTCATCATTCAACCATTTGAGGAAGTATATATGTCTAAAGATAGTTAAAAAAGCGTGTCCGTTTTGGGACACGCTTTTTATATGATGATGAGTAACTTAAATCGCTGATAAGTCGCAGGAAATCGCTGATAAAAGACTCGGAATCGCTGATAAGTCGCAGGAAATCGCTGATAAGTCGCAGGAAATCGCTGATAAAAGACTCGGAATCGCTGATAAGTTGCAGGAGATCGCTGATAAAAGACTAAGAATCGCTGATAAGCCGCCGGGAATCGCTGATAAAAGACTAAGAATCGCTGATAAGCCGCCGGAAATCGCTGATAAAAGACTAAGAATCGCTGATAAGTCGCCAGAAATCGCTGATAAAAGACTAAGAATCGCTGATAAGTCCCGAAAAATCGCTGATAGAAATCTGAGATACAGATTATATTATAGTGCTGCATTCATCCCTGCAATACGTCCTGTAACGAGTGCTGACGTTATATTATAGCCACCTGTGTAGCCATGGATATCAAGTATTTCTCCGCAGAAAAATAAACCAGCTTTTTTCTTTGAAGCCATTGTCTTTGGTTCAATCTCTTTAACAGAAACGCCACCTCCAGTGACGAATGCCTTTTCAAGGGATTGCGTACCACTAACTGTCATTGTGAAATTGACGAGTAGTTTAGCTAAATTGCGGATTTTTTCCTGTGATAATTCAGTACCTGTCAATTGGACATCGATGTCTGCGCGTTCACATAAAAATAGCAGCCAGCTTTCAGGTGCAATTCCTTTCCAAACATTTTTCACCGCTTTTTTTGGATCTTCTTTAATAAGTTTGTTTAAATATTGCAGACACGTTTCTTCATTATAATCAACAAGAGTTTGAATACGCATTGTCACAGGCTCGTAACCGGTTTTCATTAATTCTTTCACGACAAATTGACTGCAACGCAAAACAGCAGGACCGCTTAATCCGAAATGAGTAAAGAGCATGTCCATTTGATGTGTTACGAGCACCTTGCCCTTTTTGTTTAAAACAGAGACAGCGACATTTCTCAGAGCAAGCCCTTGTAGCTCACGAGCTTGAATAAAATCCTCTTTTGATAGTACAGGAACCTCAGTAGGGAAAAGAGTTGTAATTGTATGGCCAGCACGCTCTGCCCATGGATAACCATCGCCTGTTGAGCCTGTTTGTGGAACAGCTTTCCCACCAACGGCAACGACTACCGCCTTACTACGAATTTCTGTGCCATCTGTAAGACGTACCCCAAGAATTTTATCCTCATCCATTAGAAGTTTATTAACGGGTGTGTTTAAGCGAACTTCAACATGTAGTCTCTGAAGCTGACGAATAAGTGCATCTACAACATCTTGCGCGCGATTAGACACAGGGAACATACGCCCATGATCTTCCTCTTTTAATGCCACGCCAAGTCCTTCGAAAAATGCGATAATATCCTCGTTATTGTAAACCGTGAATGGGCTGTAAAGAAAACGGCCGTTCCCAGGTATGTGCTTAACGATTTCTTCAACTGGTAAACGGTTTGTGACATTACAGCGACCACCGCCTGAAATGGCCAGTTTTTTGCCAAGCTTCGTCCCTTTTTCTAGTAATAATACTTTCTTTTTATGCTCTCCAGCAGCGATAGCAGCCATTAAACCGGATGGGCCACCACCGATAACGATAACATCGTACATATATTTAAACTCACTTTCTTATCAAATTAGGAATCTTTCCTATTATACATGAAGTCTATATAGAGGGGCTTCTTTCACATTGAAAATAAAACAAAAGTATTTTATAATTCTTTATCTTCAACTTTAAGCAGCTTGTCACCAAAACGTGGAGTTGATTTCCGTTCCGACTAGGCGCTTTGTAGCTGACGCTTCGCTTTCGCTACAGAAAACATTTGTAGCTGACGCTTCGCTTTCGCACAGAGCAAAGCTTCCTGGGGGCGTCCGATAGCTTCCTGGGGGCGTCCGATGAGCCGCTTCGCTGCAGGGTTTCATCTGTAACGCTAATCCCCAAGGAGTCGCCTAGTCTCCACTACAATCAACTTATACACATGACATACTTTTTAATACAATGTCATCTAAAACTTTCGGTGATGAGCTTTCAAGTGTGAAATTTAGATGGAAGATGAAAAATTAAAGTGTTTTTAAATGAGATAAAGTGCTCGGTGTTTGAACGAATAATCAGTGTAGGAGAACCTCACTGATGAAAGTTTTGCAATATCTGTATTGTCTGTATGAAATGAATGTCTTTTCATGCTATTATGGTAAAGGTTAAGCACTAAATTATGAGGTGAAAAATAGAATGTGCGGATTTATAGGCTATATTAATGGAACAAATGTGATCGATCATCATCAAACGATCGAAAATATGATGAATACAATTATTCACCGTGGACCAGACAGCGGTGGGATTCATAGTGATGATAAAGTAACGTTAGGATTCCGTCGATTAAGTATTATCGACTTATCAGACGTGGCAAATCAGCCGTTGTACAGTGCGGATGGTAACATCGTTCTCGTATTTAATGGAGAGATCTTTAACTTCCAAGAGCTGCGTGCTGATTTGGTTGAAAAGGGTCACAACTTTAAAACACACTCTGATAGTGAAGTTATTATTTATGGTTATGTTGAATATGGCGTAGATTTTGTCAAAAAGCTTCGCGGGATGTTCGCATTCTGTATTTGGGATAAAAAGAATGATTTGCAATTCATCGCTCGTGATGGCTTTGGTATTAAGCCACTGTATTATACAGAAAATACTACAGATGGTACTTTTATTTTCGGTTCAGAAATTAAATCATTTTTACCACACCCATCATTTATTAAAGAATTAAATAAAAATGCGCTACGTCCGTATTTGACGTTCCAATACTCTTCAATGGACGAAACGTTCTTTAAAGGTGTGTACAAATTACAACCAGCACACTATATGCTTATTCAAAATGGACAAAAGCAAATTGTGCAGTATTGGGATAAAAAATTCCATGCAAAAGAAGCTCCAATTGAAAAATATGTTGAAGAAATTCGTACGACAGTAAGAGAATCAGTAGATGCGCATCAAATAAGCGATGTAAAGGTTGGTTCTTTCTTATCAGGTGGTATTGATTCAAGTTATATTACTTCATTATTACGCCCTGATAAATCCTTCTCTGTTGGTTTCTCTGACTATGAGGATATGTTTAATGAAACAAATTTAGCAAAAGATTTATCTGATACATTAAATATTCAAAATGAGCGTAAATATATTTCGGCAGATGAGTGTTTTGAAGCATTACCAAAAATTCAGTGGCATATGGACGAGCCACAATCAAACCCATCTTCTGTCCCACTTTACTTCCTTTCTGAATTAGCATCGAAGGATGTAACAGTAGTACTTTCAGGTGAAGGTGCGGATGAAATCTTTGGTGGTTACTCATGGTACCAAAACTCTGGCAAAATGCAAAAATATGAGAAAGTTCCATTTGGTATTCGTAAAGCGTTACGTGGCTTAGCAGAGGCGTTACCTAAAAATCAATATACACACTTCCTTATTAAAGGCGGTCAAACCGTAGAAGAACGCTTCATTGGGGAAGCGGTTGTATGGGACGAAGAAGATGCATTAAATGTTTTGAAACCGGATTATAAAAATGGTCCATCTGTAAAATCCATTACAAAACGCATTTACGATGAAGTTCCAGGTGATGATGATGTTACTAAAATGCAGTATCTTGATTTAAATCTTTGGATGCCAGGCGATATTTTATTAAAAGCAGATAAAATGAGTATGGCCCATTCTATTGAATTACGTGTTCCATTTTTAGATAAAGAAGTGATGGAATTAGCGAAAAACATTCCATCGAAATATCGCGTAAATGACATTGATACGAAATACGTTCTTCGTCAAGCTGCACATCAGGAATTACCTGAAGAATGGGCAAAACGTCCAAAGCTTGGCTTCCCAGTACCAATTCGTCACTGGCTACGTGAAGAAAAGTATTATAAGATGGTAAAAGAAATGTTTACAACTGACTTTGCCAATGAATTCTTTGATACTAAACAATTAGTAGGCTACCTCGATGAGCACTATGAAGAAAAAGCAAATCGTGGCCGTTATATTTGGACAGCCTATGTGTTCTTAGTATGGTATAAACAATTTTTCGTAGATATGAAATAGAGCAGTATCAAATCGGTGGGGGTTTTCTTAATCTCCACCGATTATTTTGAGCCTTCTACTTTCTATAGGAAGGGACAGCCACTATTTTTTTTATAGAGCTTCTAGAACTTTTTAATGTATTTGTGCGTCTGTTTACCTATAAATATGTTAAGATTACAGTTGGTTTACTTATTTAATATTTTGCGATGGTATGCTTTCTAGTATTCTACTGAATTTTTTATGGCGGTAGAATTAAGATTTAAACAGTAAAGAGAAAGCTCGTTTGAAACAATCCTGTAAAAGGGCTCGGGTAGCGGAAGAAACCGCTAAGGTAGCAAAAAAGGACTGTTCAAGAATCAGGTTAAATCTCATTTTGAAAAACGCATGCCCTGCTGTATGGGAATAAATACCTTTAATAGCAAATGTTTATAAGTGTTTTGGTAATGAAAATATTGATTTTACGATGAATGGATGGGTACGATGTCCAATTTAATGAAAGGTACTGCGATATTAACAATGGGAATGTTTTTATCGAAGGTGCTCGGATTAATTTATATTTTTCCTTTTTATGCGATTGTAGGTGAGGAAAATGTTGCTCTCTATCAATATGCATATATTCCCTATTCGATAATGCTAGCAATAGCCATCTCAGGTGCGCCAATTGCTGTATCCAAGTTTGTTTCTAAATACAATGCATTGGGTGATTATCAATCAGGCCGCAAGCTAATGAAATCTGGCATACTTATTATGATGTGTACGGGGTTAGCTGCGTTTATTGTTCTCTTTATATTAGCCACGCCAATAGCGGGGCTTGTTATTAAAAGTGATGAACAGGCATTTACGGTAGAGCAAATTGCTTCAGTTATTCGCTGGGTGAGTTTTGCGCTAATTGTCGTGCCATTTATGAGCCTCTGGCGTGGATTTTTCCAAGGCTATGACAAAATGGAGCCTACAGCGGTTTCTCAGTTAGTGGAGCAAATTGTTCGCATTGTTGTGTTATTGGGTGGTTCTTTCTTAGTCGTGGTAGTTTTCAAAGGGAAACCAGAAACAGCTGTTTCCTTTGCAGTATTTGCTGCATTTATTGGGGCAATTGGTGGGTTGCTAGTACTTTATTATTATTGGAAGAAGTATCAACCTGAATTTGATTTACTGCGCAGTCAAAGTGTGACGTCTACACAGCTACCAATGTCCAACATATATAAAGAAGTAATTACGTATTCAATTCCAATGGTATTTGTAGGCGTAGCCAATCCGTTGTTCCAATTAGTAGATATGCTAACATTTAATGGAGCTATGATATCGATAGGCTTAGCGGAAGTAACAGATAAGTATTTATCAATGATTAACTTTACAACACAAAAGGTTGTCATTATCCCAGTAATGTTAGCTACAGGTTTTTCGTCGGCACTAGTACCGACGATTACAAAGTACTTTACGCAAGGTGAATATTTATCGCTACGACATGCAATGGATAAAACATATCAAATATTAATTTTTATTACATTGCCTGCGGTAGTTGGAATTTCATTGTTATCGAATGAAATTTACTTTATGCTCTATACTGAAAGTGAGATGGGGGCTATGATTTTAGCCCATTATGCACCTGTTGCTATTTTATTTGCATTATTCCAAGTGACGGCAGCTCTTTTACAGGGCATTGACTTCCAAAAGTGGATTGTCTTAAGCTTATTAACTGGAATTTTCGTCAAGCTAGCGATTAACATTCCGTTAATTCGTTGGATGGAGGCAGATGGCGCACTTCTCGCTACAGCTATTGGCTATAGTGTTTCAATTATTATTAATATGCTTGTGTTAAGAAAAACACTGAACTATAAATCTGAAATGGTTATTCGTCGTGTCATGCTTATTTCTCTTTTAACAGCGGCAATGGCGGTAAGTGTACTAATCGTTCATAAACTTTTAGTGTTATTAATGGGACCAGTAAGTAGTAAATTCTCTGCATTAGTTTATTCTGTTATTTGTGCTGGAGTAGGTGTAGCAGTATATGGCTATTTGTCTTTACGCCTAGGCTTAGCACAAAAGCTTCTCGGTGAACGATTGACAAGAATTACAAACAAACTAGGGCTTAAATAGGAGGTACGAATGCGTTTAGATAAATTACTGTCGAATATGGGTTACGGGTCACGCAAGGAAGTTAAGCAGCTTCTAAAGCAAAAAGCAGTGACAGTAGATGGTGCATATGCGAAGGATGCAGCATTACATGTTGATCCTGACAAGCAGGATGTCTCCGTATTTGGTGAACGTGTGAACTATACAGAATTTGTATACTTTATGATGAATAAACCTCCTGGAGTTATTTCTGCAACGGAAGATTTACGAGATGAAACTGTCATCGATTTGTTAGATCCATTACACCAACATTTTCAGCCTTTCCCTGTAGGTCGCCTAGATAAAGATACAGAGGGATTATTATTGATCACAAATGATGGCATATTAGCACATAATTTATTGTCACCTAAAAAACATGTACCGAAGGTTTACTATGCACAAATAGAAGGAATTGTGACTGAGGATGACTGTGAGAAGTTTGCTCAAGGTGTTGAGTTAGACGATGGTTATGTAACAAAACCCGGAGAGCTCATCATATTAAAATCCGCTCAGCAATCAGAAATTGAGTTAACGATTCAAGAAGGAAAGTTTCATCAGGTGAAGCGTATGTTTGAGTCTGTTGGTAAACGTGTAACGTATTTAAAACGCCTATCGATGGGCAGCCTAAAGCTAGATGACAATCTAGAGTTAGGTGAATATCGAGCATTAACGGCCGAAGAACTAGCTTGCTTACAAAATAGGGATTAAGGAATTCCTCGATGCTAATATAGATTAGTATCGAGGCATTTTTTATATACATAGTTATACCGGTAACTGTATAATTGAAATAACTTTTGTGTAAAAAGCTATTTAGTCTAACGTACTAATAAATCTCTAAATGTTTCAGAAAATCTGATGGTGAAAATAAGTAGAGGACAAGTTAATGAAAAACCTAAGAATTAAATTATTAATATCTTTATTTGCCTTTGCATTAATACTAGTTGGTGTTATTTTTTACGTTAATAGGCAAATACTTACTGAAGATATGAAAAAACAAGAAGTCATGAATAGAACATTAATTGAAAATCATATTCTTAAGGATATGCAGGCTGTAGATAATGCACATTTTTATTTTGATAAAAATCTCTCTGAAAAAATGGAAGAAGTACTACGAAAACTGATTACTTATTATAAAGAAAATCCACATATAGCGAAGTGGGATTTACAGAAAATAAAAAGCGAAAATGACATGGACGTGTACATACTCGACCAATCAAATACCGTAATTTATACTACTTTTGAAAAAGATAAAGGTTTAGCTTTTTCAGAATGTTGCCACCGTTTTTCTACTTTACTAGACGAACGTCGAGCAAGCGGAGAATACTACTCTGATGGTATAGATATTTCAACAACTACTGGGGGATATCGAAAATTTGGCTATTTAGCAACACCTGACAAGAAATATTTATTTGAGGTAGGTATAGACTTACTTGATGATCCTGTATTCCAAACGTTTAACTTCGGAAAAACTGCTGACTATTTAATAGATAAATATGCAGATTTGATAGAAGTACAAACGATAAATGCGGGTGGTGTTTTCTTTGATGATTCTAAAGCTAAAAAAATAACTGTAAATGATAAATCGAAAATGTTTCAAGAGCATTTTGAGCTAGCAAAAAAAACGATGAAACCAACGGAATATCAAACGGAGTTTAAAAATGGTTATATCGAAAAATACCGTTTTATACCTTACGAAGCTGAAGCGGTTCGGGGAGAATCCACTAGAAGAGTTGTATATGTGAAATATGGTAATTTCACAGAAATAAGAGCGCTAACTAAAAATATAAAGCAGTTTCGAGTATTGCTTTGTATTGCTTTAGTAACTTCGTTCATCATGTTACTAGTCATCAACAAACTCCTTTCCAAAACGATTCATCTTGCAACATATGATCCTTTAACAAATGTTTATAATCGTGCTACCTATGTTAGTAAAATGGATAAGTTATTAAGACAAAGGAAGACGAATCAACCTGGTTTATTGCTGTTAGATTTAGATAATTTTAAACAAGTAAATGATCGGTTTGGACATGTTGAAGGTGATAAAATTCTGATTGAAACAGCAAGAACATTAAAGCAAGAAGTAGGGAAAAATGGCTTTGTTGTAAGATTTGGTGGCGATGAATTTGCAATTGTTTTATATGATACGAAGGATGAAAGTATGGGGAAATTAGCAAATTCCATTTTGGAGAAAATTCATCACTTGAAGTATGAGGATAATGTTTCTATTGATAGATGGTCTGTACTTTCAGTCAGTATGGGCGGAGCTATTTGCATTCATCCAGATGAGTCAGAAAGAAGCTTATTTGAGCGTGCAGATAAGGCGTTGTATCAATCGAAAAATGCTGGTAAAGACCAATACACCAGTTATGAAGAAGCTCCTGCAAATAAAGAAAGCTAATGCCACTTCAAAATTTTAAGGATAACATAATATACTCGCTCCATTTTTAACAGTGAGTCCAAGCAAGAAGTTAAAGCCTCCGAACGCCATTTGCCGAGGCATAATTGATAGGCTTGAGATTCGCTTTAGAAATGGAGCGATTTTTTGTCGTTAAAGTCCGTAAAAGGTTACATTATATTGGCTCATCACCAAAAGCTGTGGATGACATTTGTTAAAACAGATGCCTGTTGAGCACTTTATTCATGGTGCGTCTTAAGCTTTGATTTATAAAATATACAACTGCATAAAACTAGGATAGCAATGACTGCAAACATTGCATTCATATAATGTGTTAACAGCCACCCACCAATAATTGGTCCAATAAATCCTCCTAAATTTTTAAATTGAGCTGCTCCTAAATAGGTTCCCTTTTGTGTATCAGGCGCAATTTCATCAATCATGACACTCATCGTTGGAAAGGCGAAAATTTCACCAATCGTGAATATAATCATAGCGATCATATATAACGAATAGTTAGTTGAGAAGCCGAATAATAAAAGACCAAAAGCCAAAAACAAAATCCCTATTAATAGAGTAGCTGTGGATGAAAAACGTTCCGAAAGTATGCTAATCGGTAATTGTAGTAATAACACAACTGCTGCATTTAGTGAAATTAGTAGAGAATAGAGCTTAGTTCCATCTTCAATTTTAAGTTCAATGATTTGTGGCAGTGTTGAATCAAATTGAGAGTAACCGATATTTATTAAAATTGCCCCGAAAATAAAGCTTAGTAATACACGATTCGTTAATAGAATCGTAAAGGTTTGCAGTATTTTAGTTGGTGTTGAAGCTTTTGGTTGTCGCATTTCATAGCGATTTAACACGAAAAATAAAAATACGGCGTAAATAATATACATAGTCCCTGTCAGCATGAATGGAATACTTGGACTGGACAATTGAGAAATATAAACACCAATTAAAGGGCCGATTACAGCCGCTATATTAATGGCTGTGTAACGAAACGAATATAATCTTTTTCGTATATCTACAGGAGTAAAATCAATCATTAATGCCTGTGTTGAGGGTTCAAAGAAGGAGCGACATAAACCATTAAGGGCGTTCAATGCTACAAAGAACCAAATCGTTTGTGCTGTTGCAAAGCCAAAGAACACAATACTCCAAACAATAATCGTAAGTAAAATGACGTTTTTTCTACCAAAGCGGTCTGTTAAATAACCACCGAAGAACCCGCCTACAGTGGAGATTAACGGTGCAATACCAACCGTTAAACCTATTTGTAAAGGGGATGCTTCTATTTCATTATGTAGGTAAATTGCTAAAAAGGGCATTGCCATAAAACTTGCAATACGTGTGAAAATAGTTCCTCCTAAAATAATCCAAACTAGTGGATGAAACAGTTTGGGAAGTTTCATAGAATCGTCCTCTCGAAATGAAGAATGTTTCGATTTTAACGGATTGTTAAACAATTGTAAATAGTGGGAAAATATTCAGAGATAACGCCAAGGAAACAAATTTTATAAAAATACAGTAATTTTTAGAGTGGTGGTTTGAACAGAAAACCTCTGATGTGCAGGAACATCTATAAAAATTATTAAATGCTATGTTAATAGTGAAGTGCATGAAATTTTGGAATTTGTGAATATTTATTATTTTATTTTTTAAAGATAAAGGCATGGTGTTTTTTTGATAGCTGATAGAAAACAAAAAGGCTGTTTTCGTATACAGTGTGCTATTTAACTCCCATGAAAGAACGAAATAATCTTTCATTCTCTGTAGTGTATCGCTGGTTTTTGCGCTCGGGATGGATGGCTAACGGGCTAGGCTAGTTAAACAAAAGCGGTTGTATTATTATGGTAAAATTGATTGAAAGGGAGGGCTGTCAAAATGAATTTTTCAGGGGATGCGGTAGGTATGGTAGGAGCGTTGTTTGCGTTAATACCTATTTTGCTAGTAGCTTTAGTATTAAGATGGGTTAGAATTATTCGAGTGAATAGTGAAATTCAAATTGAACAAAACAAAGAGATTATTTCTTTACTTAAAGAAATGACTAAGGAAAATTAAAAAGCGATAAATAGCTGAGTAATTGAAGAAGTGCAGTTGCCGTTTTTGCTAACACGGTGCTTCGCATAAAATTGGATTCGCTACATAACATTATGTAAATCTTTTAGAGCCAAACAAAAAAAGAATGACCACGACGAAAGGTCATTCTTTTTCCATACAAGATGCTTTACGTGTTACACGTAAAAACTAAGACGTCAATTTTACTTTTTTCTTCGTCGTTGTCCATTTGCCTCGACTTGGACTCATCACCAAATCGTTAAAGGCTAACACGTTCAAATCTCTTTGAACGGTGCGAGGAGTGATACTAAACTCTTCGACTAAATCCTGTGTAGACACGGTTCCTTTGTCTAAAATAAACATGTACACGTCTTTAATACGATTAAGCATTCGATCAGTAGTTGGTTTCATAAATGAACCACTCCTTCATCTTAATTCTCTTGGCAAAGACTAGCGGACGACAATATGTGCGGAGTGCACTTAGGCTAATAAGTAGCTGCCTTAGACATCCCCTTTTCTAATTTTATATTCAGAAAAATCATTCTGATAAATTCATTATATAGAAAAGCTAGTCAATTTTCTAGTGAATGCAAGGGAAATTTACAATTAAGACATAAAATTTTCACTGTATTTTGTGGGAATAAGTGAAAAACGTGCTATATGTGGTATTGTCCGAAGTAAGATTTTGAAAAGGTTGTAAGAAAGATGATTGTAATTTATGTTGTAAAGAGTAGAATAATGTTAATACATTGAAGGAGGTACATCGTATGGATTGGTTACAAGCTGCAAAGGAAAGGCAAGATGAATTGATACAAGAGTTACAGGAGCTTGTGCAAATAAATAGTGTTCTCGATGAGAATACGATCACTACTGAAGTACCTTTTGGTGATGGTCCACTAAAGGCTCTTGAATGGTTATTAGCAAAAGGCCAAGTTGAAGGGCTGCAAACGAAAAATATTGATAATTATGCAGGTCATATACAGATGGGTGAAGGCGATGATTTATTAGGTATTTTATGTCATGTTGACGTAGTACCGGTTGGTGATGAAACAGATTGGACATACCCACCCTTTAGCGGCACTGTAGCAGATGGTAAGCTATTTGCTCGTGGCGCAATAGATGATAAAGGCCCAACAATTGCGGCATGGATGGCCATGAAACTTGTCAAAGATGCAGGCATTAAGCTTCATAAAAGAGTACGTATGATAATTGGTACGGATGAAGAAACAGGCTTCCGCTGTGTCGACCACTATTTTAAACATGAGGAAATGCCGACGATTGGATTTGCACCAGATGCGGATTTCCCGCTCATCAATGCTGAAAAAGGCATTGCAGAGCTAGTGTTCTCTCAAAATAAAACAGGTGATGCTTCGAAAGAACAGCTATTACTATTTAATGCTGGAAAGCGACCAAATATGGTACCTGATTTTGCAAAAGCAACAGTGCAGTTTGTTTCCCCACAATTTGCACAGAATTTTCACGCATTTTTAAGCGAAAATCAGCTAGAAGGCTCTTTATTAATCGAGGGTTCTCGCTATATAATAACTATCAAAGGTAAAGCAGCTCATGCAATGGAGCCGGAAAAAGGTGTCAATGCAGCTGTTTATCTTACAGCATTTTTACAACAAGAGTTGACGACAGAGGCAAGTAAACAATTTGTCGACTTTATCGCAGATGTTTTTTATCAAGACCATTATGGTCACAAGCTTAATTTACAATTTGAGGACGAAATGTCTGGTAAAACTACATTGAATCCAGGTATTGTAACTTATGATGTGGCGAAAGGTGGTAGCATGGTTATTAGCATGCGCTATTCTGTCACATATCCATTTGATGAAAAAATCACAGAAGTACAACGCTTAGCTGTGGCTAAAGGATTTTCATTGGATATTCAGGATGACTCAAAGCCTCATTATGTAAGCGAGGACGATGCATTTATCCAGACGCTAGCAAATATTTATAGACGTCAAACAGGAGATTATGAAACGCCTTTACTTTCTACAGGTGGTGGTACGTATGCACGTGTGATGAAAAAAGGTGTGGCATTTGGCATGCTGTTCCCGGGTGAACCTGATGTAGCGCATCGTGCGGATGAGTTTGTCGTCATTGAAAATCTCATAAAAGCAACAGCAATTTATGCTGAAGCAATTGTTGAACTTGCGGGAAATAAATAAATTAAATATGAAAAGGATGAACGAAGCATGGCATATTCATTATGGAATGATCAAATCGTTGAAGAAGGATCAATTACAGTATCTCCAGAAGACAGAGGTTACCAATTTGGTGACGGCATTTATGAAGTAATTAAAGTTTATAACGGAAACATGTTCACAGCACAAGAACATATTGATCGTTTCTATGCGAGTGCCGAAAAAATTCGTCTTGTCATTCCGTATACTAAAGACGTATTGCACAAATTATTACATGATCTTATTGAAAAAAATAATTTGGAAACGGGCCATATTTATTTCCAAATTACACGAGGTACAACATCTCGTAATCATATTTTCCCAGATGCAAGTGTTCCAGCTGTATTAACAGGGAATGTTAAAGCTGGCGAGCGTTCATATGAAAACTTTGAAAAAGGTGTTAAGGCTACCTTTGTTGAGGATATTCGCTGGTTACGTTGTGATATTAAATCATTAAATTTATTAGGTGCTGTACTGGCGAAACAAGAAGCATCTGAAAAAGGCTGCTATGAAGCTATTTTACATCGCGGTGACATCGTAACAGAATGTTCATCAGCAAATGTTTACGGCATTAAAGATGGTAAGCTTTATACACACCCTGCTAATAACTTCATTTTAAACGGTATTACACGCCAAGTTATTTTAAAATGTGCTGAGGAAATTAATTTACCAGTTATTGAAGAACCGATGACGAAGGCTGATGTATTAACAATGGATGAGGTAATTGTGTCATCTGTATCTTCGGAAGTAACACCTGTTATCGATGTGGATGGTAACAAAATTGGAGCTGGAGTTCCTGGGGAATGGACTCGTAAATTACAGCAAGCATTCGAAGCAAAATTACCACTTTCTATTAATGCAAAATAAATAAATCCTTTAAGAGAACTACCTAAACTTGGGTAGTTCTCTTTTTCTATAGAACAAATTATGGATGTTTTATCGTGAAACGTCATGTAAAATAAAAAGGATGAAAGCAGTTGTAGAATGATTGCTATCGTAATTTAAGGTTAAAGAGCAAATATCGATGTAATGAATACAAATGTCTATTTCTCTTTATTTAGTAAATATTTTATGTATCGACCGTTACAACTACATTATGCCAAGGAGAAAATTGATACTTCGATTTGCCTTCCAAGCAGTAGTAGGGAAATTAGCAAATTAGATATAGGGCGAGTAAGATTGGAGTGACCAAAACACATGGCACAATTGGTGAAAATACAAGATTATATTTCACGCTATCAAATTGATTTAGCAAGATATCCAACTCAATTTGTACGCTTAAAGAAAAGTCAATGGGAGCGTGTTAAGCGACAGTGGGAGTTAGGAGAAGAAATTAGTGAGTGGCAACATACCGACGACGACTCAGAAAATGATTCTTTCACAGAAAAAGAGAGATTCTCTTTATTCAAAAAGATATTTGCAGGTCGTCAGAAGGAAGAAAATGTGGATGTTGAACAGATAGAAATATCGAATGAACTAATAAGTGATGAAGATATCATACCTGAAGAAGAAACGACTTTAACATTTGAACCGAAAATTGTCTACGCACCGCAATCAATTCATGAATTAAAACGAATGTTTATCGATCAATTTTTCCATTTTCAAATGAAATGGGCAAGTTCAACATTACGTGAAAAGTCGTATGTAGATCCTCGTTTTATGCGTGATCCATTACTACGAAATTTATTACAAAAATTACCAGACAATTATTTGCTTTTTTACTATCCTATTTTACAAATTAGAAAAGCACCCATAGAGCTTGATGTCGTATTAATGTCACCGACAGAATGTATTTGTATAACAGTGCTGGAAGCAGAAAATCAAGCTGTTTATGTAGGAGGCAGTGAGCGATTCTGGATAAAAAAAGTAGGAACGAAGGATTCAAAAATCCTTAATCCAATGATAAGTTTAAATCGTATGGAGTCTGTATTAACGCAATTATTTACGCAGGACGATATAAATATGCCAATTCGTAAAGTCATATTAACACAGAATGGCTATTTCGATTATCCAGGATCACCTTACGGAATTCAATTTGTGGATCGTCGAAACTATGGAGAGTGGATGGAGCATTTAAAGAAAGTATCCTCTCCTATGAAACATATGCAAATTCGTGCGTCTCAAACGATTTTAAACAACGTACAAACAACATCTTTTAATCGAGATATTTGGAAGCAATCTTCTCAATCAGCAGGGGAATAGTGCATGCGAGTATTATTTATTGTGAATGAAGCAGCAGGGCATGGCAAAGGTAAGAAAGTCTGGCATCACTTGCAACGACAATTATCAATGAATTATGAAGTCGCCTTTACAGAATATGAGGGGCATGGAAAGGAACTTGCAAAAAATTGGGCGCAAAATGCTCAAACCAAACAATTAATTGTTATTGTTGGCGGTGACGGCACAATACATGAGATTGTTAGTGGCGTTGTACATAATAAATTTATCGTTATTGGTGTAGTCCGTGCTGGTTCCGGAAATGATTTCGCACGGTACTTTACTACATTTCAAAATGCTTTTCAAATTGAAAGCTATATTCAAAATAATGAAATGGCTAATCTCCCAATGGATGTTGGTGTCGTTCAATTTGGAGATCAACAGCACGAAATATTTGTCAATAATGCTGGTGTGGGCTTCGATGCATTTGTCACAAAACGTATTAATAAATCCCGTTTGAAGCTTTACCTCAATAAAATCGGGCTCGGCAAGCTATCCTATGCTGCGGCTGTTGTAAGAGGGCTATTTAGCTTTAAATCCTTTGATGTAACTATTCGAACAAGCGATCAAGAACGGCAATTTAAGCAGGCGTGGTTTGTAGCGATGAGCAATCAACCTTATTTCGGAGGGGGGATGAAAATTTCCCCATCTTCTAAACCTAATGATGGACGAATCGAACTGACAATCGTTCACGGTATTTCACGACTTAAATTGCTACTAGTATTTGTGACTGTGTTTTTTGAAAAACATACAAAATTTAAAGAGATTACTTTTTTGCAAGGCAATCAATTTAACATTTTCGTGCAAGCAAATAACGTTGATTGTCATACAGATGGTAACTATATTGGAGAAATTAGAGAGGGAACGAATATCCCTTGTACAGTGCAACGTAATGCTTGGCAGGTTATAGCAAAGGAACATTGAAAGATGGCCCATCACTAAAATATCATTTCGCAATAATTTCATGCGAATTTTATAGTTATACGTTATACTATAAAAAATCAATAATTTCATGAGAAAGAAATGAGGAAAAAAATTGAGATTAAGAAATAAGCCTTGGGCGGAGGAAATGATTACGAGTCATCCAGAGGTGATTGTTCCAAATCCTGAAGACTTTAAAGGGAATTGGCAGGCTGTTTTCGGAAATGACAACCCACTACATATTGAAGTAGGTACTGGGAAAGGACAATTTGTCACAGGTATGGCCTTACAAAATCCAGATATAAATTATATTGGCATTGAGCTTTATGACAGTGTCATTGTTTGTGCATTGGAAAAAATTATAGAGGCTAAATCTCCAGCGAATTTACGACTATTAAAAGTAAATGGCGCAGATTTAAATAAATTTTTTGCGAAAAATGACGTAGACCGTGTGTATCTGAATTTCTCAGATCCTTGGCCAAAAACGCGCCATGCTAAGCGACGTTTAACGCACGGGGATTTTTTGAAATTATATGAGTCGATTTTAGTGGATGAGGGGGAAATCCATTTTAAAACGGATAACCGTGGTTTGTTTGAGTATTCATTAATTAGTATGTCTGAATATGGTATGTTACTTAAGTATGTATCACTCGACCTACATGCGAATATGCCTGAGGATAACGTTATGACTGAATATGAGCAGAAATTTTCTGCTAAAGGACAGCCGATTTATCGTCTAGAATCGCAATTCTTTACTAAATAGGGGGAGTATGGATGGATCAGTTAACGTTTCACAATATGTCATTATCATGGCTAAACGGGGGTGTCACTTGCCTTGATGGCGGTGCTATGTTTGGTGTTGTACCAAAACCACTTTGGTCACGCAAATATCCAGTCAACGAAAAAAATCAAATCGAGCTACCAACTGAGCCGATTTTAATTCAATATGGTGGCAAAAACTATCTTGTTGATGCAGGTGTTGGCTTTAACAAATTAAATGAAAAACAACTACGAAACTTTGGGGTAACTGAAGAATCAACATTAGCGGCTAGCTTACAGGAGCTAGGACTAACAACAGCTGATATTGATGCAGTATTAATGACGCATCTACATTTTGACCACGCTGGGGGTTTAACGCAATGGGAAGATGATATCCTTGTACCAACATTCCCGAATGCCAAAATCTTCGTAACGAAAATCGAGTGGGACGAAATGCGTGAGCCAAATATTCGCTCGAAAAATACGTATTGGAAAGAAAACTGGGAGCCAGTTCAGCACTTAGTAGAAACGTATGAAGGTACGTTGGAAGTAGCTCCGGGCATTGAAATGATTCATACGGGTGGTCATAGTGATGGACATGCCATTATAAAATTAACTCAAAATGGCGAGGTATTATTGCATATGGCAGATATTATGCCAACACACGCACACCAAAATCCATTATGGGTTTTAGCGTATGACGATTATCCAATGACGAGTGTCTTTGCCAAGGAACGTATAATGAAAGAAGCACTTGCAAATGGCTACGGCTTTATCTTCTACCATGATGCGTATTACCGCATGATTAAATGGGATGAAACAGGTAAAGAAGTTGTAGATAAATTAGAACGCAGCAGACAAGCTGTTATTACATTTTAATAAAAAAACGTGGGAACCTTTTGTGTTCGCACGTTTTTTTATCTTTATTCAGCAAATGTTCTTTGAAAACGAAAGTGCAACCGTGATTACAGAAGACTTTCACCTCTGACATGGTACATTTAAAGGGAACTTCCTGTATTACGGGTGGGTATTTTTAGGTTTTACAAAAATGGAGGTTTAATTTATTTAAAACGTATGCGATGTATATAAGTTGATTATGAGTGGAGGCTGGGCGACTCCTTGGGGATCAACAATAGAGGAACGAAGGCTAAAAGCATCACATCCTGTGATAACGCCTTCGTGACCAACATCGTGCTGCTGTCGCTACGTTGCACTCACGCTTTCGCGTGTTTTCTGTAGCGAAAGCGAAGCGACAGCTACAAATGTTTCCTGTAGCGAAAGCGAAGCGACAGCTACAAAGCGCCCGGCCGGAACGGAAATCAACTTCACGTTACGGTGATGAGCCTAATTGTCTATACCCCATTTTTTTGACACTTTTTTCGTGAACATCTTGGAAAATATGATACACTAAAAGCTATACTAAAACACAAAAGAGAGTTGAAATATACATGGCAACTGAGCAACCATTTTTACCAGTATTACTAGGATCAGATATGAATGCATATGGTATGGCACGTGCATTTTATGAGGCTTATGGTATTAAACCACTTGTATTAGGACGTTCACATTTAACGGCAACGCAAGATAGTCATATCATAAACTTCGAAGAGATTGATCGCTTAAATGAACAGGATGTATTTGCACCTGCACTTGCAAAGGTCGCAAAAAAATATTCAGATAAAAAACTACTGTTGTTAGCTTGTGGAGATGATTATGCAAAGCTTATTATCAAAAATAAGCCAGCATTGCAGGAGCATTTTACAGTACCATACATTGATGAATCACTTATGGATGAAATTTTATTAAAAGAAAATTTCTATAAAATGTGTGATAAGTACGATTTTAAATATCCTGGTACGACGACTGTAACAGCAGACAATTACGAAAACTTTACACCACCATTTGATTACCCAATTATTTTAAAGGCATCGAACTCGGTGGAATATTGGGCATGTAAATTCCCGGGTAAGAAAAAAGTTTTCGTTGCGAATGATGAAGCGGAAAAAACAGCTATTTTAAAAGCAATTTATAGCTCAACTTATCAGGATACAATGATTATTCAAGAATTCATTCCAGGTGATGATTCGTATATGCGTGTATTAAATGCGTATGTAGGGAAGGACGGCAAAGTAAAGCTAATGTGTCTAGGAAACCCAATCTTAGAAGAGCATTCACCTGAAGGAATCGGTAGTTATGCAGCAATTGTTACAACATACGATAAAGAATTAATGGATCAAGTACGTTTCTTCTTAGAGGATATAGGTTATACAGGCTTTGCTAACTTCGATATGAAATATGATATGCGTGACAAACAGTATAAGTTGTTTGAAATTAACTTACGTAATGGTCGCTCTAGTTATTATGTAACGGCAAGTGGTCATAATTTAATGAAATATGTAGCGGATGACCATATGTTAAATATTGAACAGGAAGTAACTTATGTTCAGGACAAGCATTTATGGATGATCATTCCTAAAGGCGTGCTATTCAAATATGCATCAAATGAAAAGCTTAAGTTAGAAGCTAAAAAATTAATTCGTGAAGGGAAATATACAAACTCTCTTTACTTTAATCAAGATATGAATGCGAAACGTTGGGTGAAGCTAACGTTAAATAATTTAAATTATTATCGTAAATACAAAAAATACTTCAACAATAAAGGATTGTCTGAGTAAAACGAAGAAGCCATCTCCAATGACGAGATGGCTTTTTCAAGTTATTGAAAAAACTATTATATCGATGAAATAAAGATGTATTATTAAATAAAAATAGCTCTTCAGCAAAAAGAGTGGTTGATTTCCGTTCCGACTGGGCGCTTTGTAGCTGACGCTTCGCTATCGCACAGAGCAAAGCTTCCTGGGGGCGTCCGATGAGCCGCTTCGCTGCGCTGCAGGGTCTCATCTGTGACGCTGATCCCCGAGGAGTCGCCCAGTCTCCACTCCAATCAACTTATTCACATAGCGTATATATGTATGCCACTCTAATTTATAGTGATAAAAAGAAATTTTTAAAAATTGTTTTATGTGCGAAAGCGTAGTTTAACGTAGTGGCTGCAACAGCGTAAGCAACTTGAAGATTTTTCACAGAATAGCGAGTGGTTAGGAACTGAAATCTCGCTCAACATTCTTAAATATTTACTTGATCATTTTGTTTTTAACTCTATTAAAAGAAGCTATCTCAAATAAATAAGATGGCTTCTTTTTTGTAGGGTTTTATAATATTTGTTCGTGTATTACGGAGTAAGGTTATACTTCTGTTAGCTCTACTACTACACCTGAGCGAGCGTCAGCAGCAAATTCAAATGTTTGCATTTCGCCCTCATGCATACGAGAGATACCACCACGGTATACAGGGATAGTCATAATGCCATTAGAGAAATTGTCTGTTTTCATAAAAATCCAAGAACCGTCAATCGGTGAATCCTTTTTAAATTCCTTTTTTATGTTTTCGAGTACTTGTCCTGCAGGTACATACGGAGAAACCTTTTCGCTTGCTTCTTTAACAATGACTGCGGCAGCTAGGCCAGTAGCAACACCAATTAAAAAATCACGTAATTTCATGCTTCTTTCCTCCTTTTTCTATAGCTCCATTTTAACATAGCATACAGAGTGAATGCACGTTCACACTTTAGCACTTTTTAGGAAATGTATCAATATGACGAACTTGGAAATTACGCTGGTGCTTCACTTTTGCACAGAGCAAGTTTTGGGTATGCTTTGAAGATGAACGATAACTCTCATTTATCATGCTATTCATTGAAAAATGGAAGTTTTCTGATGAATATAACTAAATATGTTACAATGGCAAGGAAGAATATTCTACTTCGTGGGGAGAGAGAGTCATCATGAATGAGGAAACATTACAATTATTTAAAACACTAACAGAATTACCAGGCGCACCGGGCAATGAACATGCGGTACGTGCGTTCATGCGTTCTGAGTTGGAAAAGTACTCGGATGAGATTGTTCAGGATAATTTAGGGGGTATTTTCGGTGTGAAGCATAGTGAAGTTGCTGATGCACCAAAAGTGTTAGTTGCTGGTCATATGGATGAAGTGGCATTTATGGTTACTTCTATTACTGATAACGGGATGATCCGCTTTCAAACATTAGGTGGCTGGTGGAATCAGGTAATGCTAGCGCAACGAGTTGAAGTATTTACTAAAAATGGTGCCATTCCTGGCGTAATTTCATCAATACCACCACACTTATTAACAGATGCTGAACGTTCTAAACCGATGGATATTAAAAATATGCTAATAGATGTTGGCGCAGACAATAAAGAAGATGCTATTGCACTTGGCGTTCGTCCAGGTCAATCAATTATCCCTGTCTGCCCATTTACACCGATGGCAAATCCGAAAAAAATTATGGCCAAAGCTTGGGATAACCGCTATGGCTGTGGATTGGCAATTGAATTGATGAAAGAAGTGAAAGGTGAAAAGTTAGCCTCGCATTTATATTCAGGTGCCAATGTAATGGAAGAGGTTGGTCTGCGAGGTGCTCAAGTGTCCGCAAATATGATTAAACCGGATTTATTCTTTGCTCTAGATGCTTCACCTGCAAATGATATGTCAGGAGAAAAAAATCAATTTGGTCAGCTTGGAAAAGGGACATTATTACGTATTCTTGACCGTACGATGGTTACACATAGAGGCATGCGTGAATTCATCTTAGATACTGCGGAAACGAATAATATCCCTTATCAATATTTTGTATCACAAGGTGGTACAGATGCAGGACGTGTACACACGGCAAATGACGGCATTCCTAGTGCAGTAATTGGTGTTTGCTCACGCTATATTCATACATCAGCTTCAATTATTCATATTGATGACTATGCAGCTGCAAAAGCTTTAATTGTGGAACTAGTGAAAAAAGCAGATCGTTCGACATTAGCAACGATTCGCGCTAATGTGTAAAGTGATTCCGCTGAAAGAAGTTAAAAGATGCCTTTAGGGGCATCTTTTTCTATGCAAAGAAAGAGGGATTAGAAAATGAACATAACTATTGGAACAACAAACAAGGCAAAAACAGAGGCGGTTGAAGTTATTGCTAGAAAATATTTTGATAAACCAAATTTTACTTACGTAAAGGCTGCTTCACAAGTATCCGATCAACCGATGACTCATGAAGAAACACGATTGGGCGCAATAAACCGTGCGAAAAACGCAATCAAAGAGACGGGTGCTCAATTATCGTTTGGATTAGAGGGTGGAGTGACTGAAATTGATGGTGTTATGTACGTTTGTAACTGGGGAGCACTTACAGTATCAAATGGCACAACTTATACAGCTGCTGGCGCACAAATTATATTACCAGAAGAAATTGCCCAGGAAATAAGAGCTGGGAAGGAACTTGGTCCTGTAATGGAGCACTATACACAACGTCGAGATATCCGACAAGGTGCGGGAGCTGTAGGCGTTTTCACACAAGGATTAGTAAGTCGTCAGATGATGTTCGAGCATATAGTTTCGCTTCTTATTGGCCAATATTTATTCACATTAGCACATGACTAGTTTCTATTGATTAGTGATACTGGAATGATGAAGTTGCAACTTTAAAATAATTTTTTTAAAATAGAAAAATATAAGATAATTTACATGAGATGACGAAAATCGTTCATTCGGTTAAGATTAAATAATTGGATAGTTTTGAACAGAACGGTTCACAAACATGTGAGCCGTTTTCTCTTCATTAAACTTCTTACAGCAATTATTTTCTGTACTCAAAACGCTAAATCAGGGGAAAGGATACCCGGATTTGCTGGAGTAAAACGTCACAACCTGTGACAATTTATTTCTGCGCGACAGCGGTCATTACGCAAAAATAAATTAATTTAAAAGAAAGGATGTGAGCTAGGTGAAACAAATTAAATCAGAACAACTTGTGACCCTATTAAAACAACATTTGAATGAGGAAAAGTTTGATTTTGAATTTGATAAAAAGCACGATAAATTACGCCTTAACCATAAAAAAATTGGTAAAGGGATGGAGCTATCTTTACCAGGCATTTTAGCAAAATATAATGATAAGCAAGGGGCTGCAATCGATGAAGTTGTTTATACAATCGAGCAAACCTTTAATGCAATGGAACAAGAAATGGAACAAGGATTCCAAGCTATTACAAAAATTTATCCAGTTATTCGCGCAACATCCTACCCTAAAGCCTCAAAGGAGGGGCATGCATTCATTACTACTGAACATACAGCCGAAACACGTATTTTTTATGCGCTTGATTTAGGAAAAACCTATCGTTTTATTGATGAATCCATGTTAGAGGTACTACAATTAACAGTAGAGCAAATTCGTGAAATGGCACGATTTTCCGTAAAGCAACTGCCAACCGTTTATAAAAAAGATGAAGTTGCAGGGAATATTTTTTATTTTGTTAATGCTAATGATGGCTACGATGCAAGTCGTATTTTAAATGAAAGCTTTTTGAAAGAAATGCAGACTAACATTGAAGGTGACATGACGTTATCTGTACCACATCAGGATGTATTAATAGTAGGTGATATTCGTAATGAAACAGGGTATGATGTATTAGCGCAGATGACAATGCATTTCTTCGCTGTCGGTACTGTACCGATTACGTCATTATCTTTTATTTATGAAGACGGGGAGCTAGAACCGATCTTTATTTTAGCAAAAAACAGAGTTAAAAAGGAGCAAGAGAAACAATGAATGTATTTTACAACAAAGAGCATGTAGGAGATGTATTGCTAGTACAATTAGCAACAGAATCGATCGTGAAGACAGAGTTAGAACGTGCGGGTGATATCGCTATTTTAAAGGAAGCACAAACGGGAGAAATTAAAGCATTTAATTTATTTAATGCTAGCAACTATATTCAAACTGATGCAAAAGGTCTAGTTGAAGTTACGCCAGCATTAGTAGAACAACTAGAGGCAGCTATATCAAAAAATGGAGCTGTAATCAGCCTTGATGTAGATTTTTCTCCAAAATTTGTTGTAGGTTATGTAGAAACGAAGGACAAGCATCCAAATGCTGATAAATTAAGTATTTGTTCTGTAAACGTAGGTGAAGAAACATTACAAATTGTATGTGGCGCCCCAAATGTGGAAGCAGGTCAAAAGGTTGTTGTTGCAAAAATTGGTGCAGTAATGCCTTCTGGAATGCTTATTAAAGAAGGTAATTTACGTGGTGTTGAATCATACGGTATGTTATGTTCAGCACGCGAATTAGCAATACCAAATGCACCTTCTGAAAAAGGAATTTTAGTATTACCGGAAGATGCGATAACTGGTAGTGCGTTTGAGGCACCAACAAGATAAAGCCTTCGAAAGCTGTTTAGCTGTGCGAAAGCGCAGCGACAGCAACAATTTGCTAAGTGAAAATTGATTATATGTACTTAAAATCGTTATGCTACTATTATGCTAGTAACATAACGATTTTTTTATCTAGAATGAGCCTCTTAATGCAAGTTTCTATTACACTTTTATGGTATGCTTTTTGTTATAGACATTTAACTTTTTTCAGCAAGTATTTTCTGTAGCTACAGCTACAGAAGTCTTCTACCTTTATAGGTGGTGAGATGAATGCAGATTTATGCTACTTTTCAGCAGGGGTCTAAATATCCGCTGAAATAGAAGACCTCAGTCTAGGAACGCCACGTCCTGTGGCAACGACCGAGTGGCAAACATCATGCGGCAGACGTTAAACGTTAACACTACGCTTTCGCGCAAAAAAAATCTATTGGCAAAGCCTCTGGCCGTAATAATGCCGAGGCATAATTGATTTAGTTAATGCTATAAATGAAGTGTAAGAGAAATGAGTGAACAATGTGAATTGGTTAAAAAAACAAATGAATAAATTTTTAAATAAAGATGACAATGATTACGAATATGAAGAGTTTTATGAAGACTATGAAGAAGAACAATCACAGCAGTTGGATTCATATAAAGAAACACCTAAAGCAAAACAAAAAACTTTTCGTTTTCCGTTAATTGAGGATGAGGAATTTTCAGCTTCACCATCACCATCATCAAAGGCAGCATTTAATCAAATGGATGATACTTACTCCGGACAAATTGAAGATTTATCGCTACCGAAGCATTTAAATAATCATATTGTGGATTCGAGTGTTTACGATGTTGAGGTTTCAGGTATTCGAGATTTATTAGCAAATCGGACGAAGAGAACTGGTAGAACAACGATTACACGAAGTCGGCCTGAACAGGAGAATCGTTCAAAAGCAAGTCTTGTTTTTCGAGATGCGCAAAATGATTTACCGACTTCACCTAAAGTTACGAATTATCAAGTAGAAAAAGCAGATGAAAGTGCTTTAATTGAAAATCGCAAGCGTTTTGTACCAAGTGATGTTCCGTCACCAGTTTATGGTTTTTCTAGGCCAAGTCCAATTGAGCAATTATTAGAGAAACGGAAGGAAGAGCACGACAAGAAAGAGTTAGCAATACCTACAGCTTCTAAGGCTTTAAAAGAAACGACAACAAATGAGGCTATTGAAAATATACTAGAAGAAAAAGAGCCTATTAGCGTAGTTCGGAAAGATGAATCTGAACAGCTTGACATCAATGAAAAAATCGAAGTACCTGCTAAGCAACCGATTACTTTTGAAGATAAATTAACGGACGAAACAAATCATCATCATAAAACGACAACGGAATTACCTGTACCGCAAACAACTTCTTTTGCTGTAGAATTTGAAAATCAAATGAAAGAAGCCGTTCAACAGGAGCTGAATATTGAACAACTTTCATCTGACCAATCAGAAATCCATGTGAAAGAAGTAGTTGTAGAACAAGTACAAATCGAAAATTCGACCATCCACATTGGTGAAGTTACAGTAGTCCAGCCACCAATGAAGGAAGATGAAAAGCAAGACGTGTTGCAAGAACAGTCTATAGAAGAACTACCTTTAGAAGAGCAATCGGTAGAAAAGAAAGAAAAAAGTGGCATTCCATTTAATGTTTTAATGCTAAAAACTGACAAAGAGAAATGGAGAATCCAACAGCAATTTAAAAATATGAAGTCGACATCAACAATTGTTGACAAAAATCAAGCAAAACAGGAGCCTTCATCTGAGCTTAATCATTCGGAAGTAGAACAGCACATAGTGACATCCGAAAAAGCACAAAATCCACAATCTATAGGTTTAGAAATTAGTGAGTTAGAGATGTACAATAATAAAGCTACACAGTTGACGAAGGAACCCGAGGTTTCTATTGAAAATACTACTCCATCCGAAAATGCACAAAATCCACAATCTATAGATTTAGGGATTAGCGAGGTAGCGATGGACAATAAAACAGCTACACAGTTGACGAAGGAACACGAGGTTTCTATTGAAAATATTATTCCATCCGAAAAAGCACAAAATCCACAATCTATAGGTTTAGAAATTAGTGAGTTAGAGATGGACAATAATACAGCTACACAGTTGACGAAGGAACCCAAGGTTTCTATTGAAAATACTACTCCATCCGAAAAAGCACAAAATCCACAATCTATAGATTTAGGGATTAGCGAGGTAGAGATGGACAATAAAACAGCTACACAGTCGACAGAAGAAAACGAGGTGTCTATTGAAAATACTGTTCCATTCAATGCTGCAACAGAGAGTGTATCAGTCATTACAATGGCACCAGTCACATCAATGTCTAACGTTTCGACATTAGAAAAAACAGTGATTGATGTAGAGAGCTTCGATGAAATTTCAGCGACTACCGAAATGGAAGTAGCAACGGCTACTGAACAGAAGGTTACTACTGAGAATTTAGATATTCCTGAGGAACATTCTATTGATAATGAGAAGTATTTTGAGCAACCTTCCATTTTAGCTGAAACATTTGTGGAAGATCAAGTACAGGAAACGCCTCGGAAGCCTGTTCATGTGTATCAAAAGCCAGATGATGAGTTTTTAGAGCCACCTGAGGAAAAAACACAAGATACTGAGTGGATGGAGCAACAGGGAGATACATTGGTCGAGGCTTTGTCTTATTTCCAAGTCTCAGCTCAAATAGAATCCATTATGCAAGGGCCTGCCGTGACACAATTTGAAATAACTGTGAGTCATGGTACAAAGGTTAGTAAAATCCGCAATCTTTCAGATGATTTGAAGCTTGCATTGGCAGCGAAAGACATCCGCATCCAAGCACCGATTCCTGGGAAGAGCTCAATTGGCATTGAGATACCGAACCGTGTATCTCGCGCTGTTCGATTATCGGAAGTGACAAATAGTGCTTCTTTCCTCGAGTCAGATTCACCGTTAGAAGCAGCATTGGGTCTGGATTTAACAGGGAAGCCTGTAACTATTGATTTGCGAAAAATGCCACATGGATTAATTGCCGGAGCCACAGGTTCTGGTAAATCAGTTTGTATTAATTCAATTTTGGTTAGTTTATTATATAAAGCTGCTCCACATGAATTAAAGCTAATGCTTATCGATCCTAAAATGGTAGAATTAGCACCGTTTAATCATATTCCGCATTTAGTTAGCCCGGTCATCACCGATGTAAAGGCTGCTACAGCTGCACTGAAATGGGCAGTGGAGGAAATGGAACGTCGTTATCAGTTATTTGCGCATGCAGGCGCACGTGATATTACACGTTATAATGCAATTGCGGATAAAAATAATGAACATAGCTTAAAATTACCGTATATTTTAATTGTCATTGATGAATTGGCAGATTTAATGATGATGTCTCCTGCAGATGTAGAGGAGGCGATTTGTCGTATTGCCCAAAAGGCACGTGCTTGTGGTATCCATTTAATAGTTGCAACGCAAAGACCGTCTGTTGACGTTATTACAGGGCTTATTAAATCAAATATTCCTACACGTATTGCTTTTGCGGTATCTTCACAAATCGATTCACGTACAATTTTAGATGCACAAGGTGCAGAAAGATTGCTTGGACGAGGCGATATGTTATATTTAGGTAATGGTATGTCTGCTCCTGTTCGTTTGCAGGGGACATTTGTGACAGATGATGAAATTGAAGCAATTATTGAGCATGTTCGTGAGCAAGGAGAGCCTGATTATATATTCGATCAAGAGGAACTTTTAAAGAAGACTGAGGTTTCCGCTGAGCAAGATGAACTGTTCGAGGATGTATGTAGATTTGTTTATGAGCAAGGAGGAGCCTCTACTTCCTTAATTCAGCGCAAATACCATATTGGCTATAATCGTGCTGCTCGTTTAATCGATATGTTGGAATCACATGGCTTTGTGTCCGAGGCACGGGGCAGTAAACCACGAGAAAGTTATATTACAGAAGAAGATTTAATTGCTATGTTTGAATAAGAATTACATTGTTTTCGTATAGATTATCTTATTAACGTCGAAATTAGTATTTTTAGAAAAGTTACACATTTATCCTTATGCATAAATAGTGCTATAATAGACGAGATATGAAGATTAGTACGTATTTTTTAGTACTTACAAAGGTATTAATACCTAATAATTGGTGGAAAATACGATACACCTAATAGATGATAGAAGGGATATTGAATTCCCGGGGGGTTTAATTGATGACAGTTTTTCATTTCACAGGCATTAAAGGTTCTGGCATGAGTTCACTTGCACAAATCTTATTTGATGCTGGTGAACAAGTACAGGGCTCAGATGTTGATAAATATTTTTTCACGGAACAGCCGTTACGTGATCGTAATATTCCAATTTTTACATTTAATGCAGATAATATTAAAGAAGGTATGACAGTTATTGCAGGGAACGCATTTCCTGATGACCATCCTGAATTAGAGCGTGCTCGTGAAATCGGTGTAGAGATTATTCGCTACCATAAATTTTTAGGTGAATATATCGGTAATTATACGTCGATTGCTATTACTGGTGCACATGGTAAAACATCTACAACAGGCTTGATGGCTCATGTTGTAGGTGGGTATAAACCAACTTCTTATTTAATCGGTGATGGGACAGGAGCTGGACATGAAAATGCTGACTTCTTTGTGATGGAAGCATGTGAATACCGTCGACACTTTTTAGCGTATAATCCCGATTACGCTGTAATGACAAATATTGATTTTGACCATCCAGACTACTTTGCAAACATAGAGGATGTTTATTCAGCATTTCAATCATTAGCACTACAGGTTAAAAAAGCAATTATTGCTTGCGGTGATGATGAACATCTACAACGTATTCAAGCGAAGGTGCCTGTTGTTTATTACGGTTTTGGGGCTGAAAATGATTTTGAGGCTCGTAATGTTGAAAAAACAACTAAGGGTACAAAATTTGATGTATTTGTCCGCAATGAATTTTATAGCACATTCTTTATCCCATTATTTGGGGATCATGCGGTATTAAATACGTTATCTGTTATTACACTTTGCCAATATGAAGGTATTTCACCAGACATCGTTCAAGAACGTTTAAACACATACAAAGGTGTAAAAAGACGTTTTACAGAAACGAATATTGGGAATAATGTTTTAATAGATGACTATGCGCATCATCCAACTGAAATCCGTGCAACGATTCAATCAGCACGACAAAAGTTTCCGGATCGTGAGCTAGTAGCTATTTTCCAACCACATACATTTACACGTACACAAGCTTTTTTACAGGATTTTGCAGATAGTCTAAGTCTTGCGGATACAGCATATTTATGTGATATTTTTGGCTCTGCAAGGGAAACACAAGGCGCACTTTCAATCCAAGATTTAGCGTCTTTAATTGAAGGCAGTGCAGTGATTACCACTGAGGGAATTGAAGTGTTAACAAAGCATAAGGACGCAGTATTTTTATTTATGGGCGCTGGCGATGTTCACAAATTCCAGGATGCTTTTGAAGACGTGCTAAAGAATAACGAAACAGCTTAATCCGCAAGGAATAAGCTGTTTTTCTCAAAATGAGGAGGAATTCAGTTTTTTTTGTCGAATATAAGGAAAGTAATAGTAAAGAGAACTTTTACTTGCAGGAGGTCTAGTTATGGAAGTTATTTTGTATATTGCAGCAATCATTGCAGCAATTGGTTTTTTAATTTTTTGTGTGAGCGTTGGGATGACATTATTTTCGCTCAAACCAATTCTTAACAGTTTAGCTGGAACATTATCAGGTATTGAAGGACAAATGGAAGGTATTACACGTGAAACGACTTCCTTACTATCCAAAACAAATAGCTTGGCAGAGGATATTCAAGAAAAATCTGAACAGTTAAATTCCGTTGTTCATGCAGTTAAAGGAATTGGCGACTCTGTGAATGGATTAAATACATCTGTACAGCAAATTACTTCTTCAATTTCTAAAACTGTGGAACAAAATGAAGAGAAAATTGCACAAGTTGTTCAATGGAGTAATGTTGCAATGGGCATTGCAGATAAGTGGAAGAAACGCAAAATTATTGATCAGGCCAATGAGGTAATTCAAGAAGATGTTTATTCTTCTGAATCAGAGCAGTCGGAAAAATCGAGAAGAAAATGGGGCCGTAAAAAATAATAATTATTCGGTAGGCATTAAATGTCACCGGAATAAAAATAAAATTTAGGCATATGTTGTAGAATGCATCCGCGAAAGCAGATGGACAACTAGTCTAAACAAATTAAATAATAAGATGGGGAGGAATTGTTGCATGACAACTCAAAAGCCAAATTATAATGAAGTGAAGGAACAACAACTTGAAAGTTCATTGCCACAGCTTTATCAACCGCAAGAGTCGATCTATGAAGAGGAGCGAGTGAACATGAAGGATTTTGTTATTGGCGCATTAGTTGGGGGTATAGTAGGGGCAGCTGCAGGCTTATTGCTAGCTCCAAAATCAGGAAAAGATTTACGTAGCGATGTAGCAGTACAAGCTGTTAACTTAAAAGATAAGAGTGCAGATTTCTCGACAACTGCTAAAGATAAAACGGTTCAATTATCTAAACAAATTCAAGAACAATCTACACAATTAGTAGAGAAAGTAAAAACATTAAAATCAGCAAAAGCACCAACTGTTTTTGACGATGGTACTGTTTCTTTTGAGGGGGAAGAACCACTGGAAGATTTCATTCCTAGTGAAGAACCTAAAGCAGAGGATGCTAGTGAAAAAAAGGAACAAGCTGAAGAAAAAAGTGAAGAAGTTCGCGCTTAATAGCTAAAAGGGATACGTTACATCGTAGATAAGATGTAACGTATCCCTTTTTTAAGATATTGGCGCTTTTTCTAGTAAAATCTCTAATTTATCCCCGCCGAAAATCTCCATATCAAAGCTTGCTGGTTGGCCATTTCGTAAAATTGTAAAATTACCTTTAAATGTAGTAGGTAGTTGCCAATTAGAAAAACGGAACACATCCTGGTATATCCAACGACTTCGATCTTTTTCTTTAAACGAAATTATTGCTCCATTTGGAACAGTTGAAAGAGGTGAAACCACTACATGATTAACGAGAACTTCGTTGGCCATCTTTTTCAGCTCTAACACCTCGTTTTGAAAATGGATGACAATTTTATCCTCAAGTAAAACATTCATTTGGTCAGCAATCCGTTGAACAGTAGGGAATGTTTGTTGCTGAAAAGTAAGTACATCACCGTCTTGGACAGCATATGACATTTTAGCTGGTTTACCATTAATCATTAATTGAGCTGAAAACTCAGGTAAATACAGTGGTTTTCCGTCCACTTGAATATAAAATGACTCAAATTGTTTTAATAACTCCAAATTATTTGTGAGCTTAAATACATCCTCGACTGTTTCAGCTATTTCAAACATCACAACATCTCGATCATTTAATGCGCTATCGAGTGATGTCGGAGAACCATTAACAGTTATTTGTGGTTCGATGACATATTTCGTATGTTGAATTGTAATTGTTTTAATGGCAGCATCATCTACAATATCTCTCACCGTAGCATTAGCTGGCTGACCGTCTTGGCCTTCAATTAGCTGGATGGCATCGCCTGTTTTAATCATCGTTTTTGTGGATGCCGGATGACTATTCACTAAAATTTCTGCCGGTTGACCGTGACCGCCAGGGATGAAAATATCTTGTCCATTAACATTCACTGATAATCCATGACCCGGTTTTCCATATAATTGCTTTGCTCGAATATTGGCTGCTAAAAATGCATCTGCAACGGTCATTTCCTTTAATTCAAAAAGGCGAACTACTTGTTCATTGACAGTTAGACTCATATATTGAATAGGCATTTTTTTTGCTGCAATGGCAATACCAATTGGGGTCACCAATTCAGGAGATGCTTTAATATGATCTTCCCTCGTTAAGTTTTGAATGGCGTCAATCCCTCGAACGGCAATGCGATTGGCAGGTAAATCTAGTACTAGTCCAAGTTCAGTTGGAAGATTTGGCGTTAAGCTTCCTCCACCAACTAGCATTACCGCTTTAGGAGCAGTCTGATTATTCAGGCGTAAAATTTCTTCCCCAATAGCTTTTGCGAGTTGCTTAACAGCAGACTCGATTGCTTGAAGAACCTCTTGTTTCGGATAATATTGATCAAAGCCTAAAATATCCTGAATTAAAATGTTTTCTTCTGTTTGCAGTTGACGTTTCGCTTCTTCAGCAACAGGGAAATCGAGTAAGTAATGGTCACTTAAAGCCTCTGTTATTTCATCACCAGCTGTTGGTACCATGCCATATGCGACAACAGTACTTTTATCGGTAATGGCAATATCTGATGTACCAGCACCAATATCAACAAGTGCCACATTTAAACGACGCATTGTTGGGGGAATAAGTACATTAATAGCTGCAATAGGTTCTAAAGTTAGTGCATCCATCTCTAATTCCGCGCGTTTAAGAGCCGCGATAAGTGATTCTACGACAACTCGTGGCAAGAACGTAGCAATAACTTCAATTTGTGCTTCATCACCTTGCTGATCGAGTAGGCTACCAATTTCTTCGCCATCTAAACGGTAGTATAAAACTGAATAACCAACGCAATAATAGTGGCTTATTTTAGCGTCTTCTTTATGTTGAAGAAGCTGTTGCTGTGCCTGTTGAACAGCTTGCAGTTCTAAACGACTTATATCTTCCTCCGTAAAGATTGGTCGATTACGTATATTGATCGTCACGCTTGCTTGTTCTGTTTTTAAGGAGCGACCAGCCGCAGCGACGCTCACTTTTTTTAAAGGACCATGCTTCTCTTCAAGTTCATGTTTAATTTCATTGATTAAATCTGCCACATACATGACATTATGTATTTGACCATCAACCATGGCCCGTTCTTTATGTTCTTTTACCAAGATGTCTTCCACGTGAAAATGGTCATTATCTTCAGCTAAAATAATGCCTACTACAGAACGTGTACCGATATCAAGTGCAAATAATTTTGAACTCAATGTATTCGCTTCCTTTCTCGTAATATATTAACTTGCTTTCAGTAAATACAACTGGCATAGAGGAACTCAGGCTAAAAACACATCCTGTGAAAACGACTGAGTGACCAATATCGTGTTGGCATAAAGCCTCTGGTGGATGTCACGAAGCGGAAAGGAGTCTTTATACTCGCTTCCTTTCTCGTAATATGTTAAGATAATTTAGCGAGTTGAAGCGCTAAATTAAAAATGCGTGACATTCAGTGCAACATTGATTATAATGTTGCTAATATCTAAAAATGTAACATACATTTCAGAGTTCTGAAAGTGTCTGTCGTGAGGAGAGGAGCAAGAAACATGAGCCAAAAAGATTTAGAAAGCTTACGTAGTCAAATAGACGGTTTAAACTTAGAAATTCTTCGTCTAATTAACGAACGTGCAGCAGTAGTTGATGAAATCGGTAAGATTAAAGAAAAACAAGGTGTAAATCGCTATGATCCATTACGTGAACGCCATATGCTTGATCTTATTAAAGAGCACAATCAAGGTCCGTTAAACCAAATGACGGTTGACTATATATTTAAGCAAATCTTTAAAACAGCTTTAAAACAACTTGAAGCGGATAAGAAAAAAGAATTACTTGTTTCTCGTAAGAAAAAATCAGAAGATACTGTCATTAATGTGAATGGTGAGCTAATTGGCCAAGGAAAACCATCTTTCGTATTTGGACCTTGTGCTGTAGAATCATACGAGCAAGTAGCAGCAGTAGCAGCATCTATTAAAGCAAAAGGTGAAAAGTTAATTCGTGGCGGCGCTTATAAACCACGTACTTCTCCATATGACTTCCAAGGTCTTGGATTAGAAGGACTTAAAATTTTGAAACGTGTGTCAGAGGAATATGGTTTAGGCGTTATTACGGAAATCGTTACACCAGGTCATTTAGAGGAAGCTTTAGATTACATTGATGTTATCCAAATTGGAGCACGTAATATGCAAAACTTCGAATTATTAAAAGCAGCGGGTGCAACAAATAAACCTGTACTTTTAAAAAGAGGCTTAGCAGCGACAATTGATGAATTCATTCACGCAGCAGAATACATTATGTCTAAAGGAAATGAGAACATCATTCTTTGTGAGCGTGGTATTCGTACTTACGAAAAAGCAACTCGTAACACATTAGATATTTCTGCTGTACCAATTTTAAAACAAGAAACGCATTTACCAGTATTTGTAGACGTAACACATTCAACAGGTCGTCGTGATTTACTTTTACCATGTGCTAAGGCAGCAATTGCTATTGGAGCTGATGGCGTAATGGCAGAGGTGCATCCAGATCCATCTGTAGCACTTTCTGATTCACAACAACAAATGGATATCCCAACATTTGATGCTTTCTACGAAACATTACAAAAATTCATGAAGAGCCATGAAATCAATGCTTAATTTATTTCAAGGGTGTCCCGCTGAAATAGAGGAACTTAGTCTAACAACGCCACGTCCTGTGGCAACGACTGAGTGACCAACATCGGTGTTGTTGTCGCTGCCGCTTCGCTTTCGCGCAGGCAAAAAACACGTTGCTGTGCCGCTGCGTTAGCACTACGCTTTCTCTTAAAAAACATTAGCAGGCTTAAGCACAAAGCCGATGCCAGACGCAATTATGCCGGGACATAATGAATGTGTTGATAAACACCGCTTGCTTTAATCGCAGGCGGTGTTTACTATATAGTGACAAAATAATGACTAGAAAAGTACTATTTGTACTTGGTTTTTCTTTTCATGTACATACTGCTTCTTGAAAAGAATATGAAAATTATCGTATGATAAGGCTATAAAAGGAAAAAAGGGAGGCACGTGCGATGACTGTTACAATTTATGATGTTGCAAGAGAAGCAAATGTTTCGATGGCAACGGTCTCTCGTGTAGTCAATGGTAATCAAAACGTAAAACCGGCAACACGGAAAAAAGTATTAGAAGTAATTGAACGATTAGAGTACCGTCCAAACGCAGTAGCGCGTGGATTAGCAAGTAAGAAAACAACAACAGTTGGCGTGATTATCCCGGATATTGCAAACAATGTTTATGCGGAGCTGGCACGTGGTGTAGAGGATATTGCAACAATGTATCGTTACAATATTATTTTAGCCAACTCAGACCAACATGAAGATAAAGAGCTTCAGTTACTGGATACAATGTTAGGAAAACAGGTTGACGGTATTGTTATGATGAGTGATGAAGTAACTGAAAAAATGCAACAAACTATGGATCATTCACCTGTACCAATTGTGCTTGCAGGTTCAGTAGATGAATCGCAAACAATTGCGACTGTTAACATTGATTATTTCCAAGCAGCTTATGAGGCGATTACATTACTCATTCAAAATGGCCATAAGCGAATCGCTTTCGTAACAGGTCCACTTACGTATACTATTAATGGAAAATTCAAACTTGAAGCTTATAAAAAAGCTTTACAAGACGCAGGTTTACCTATAGATGAATCACTTATCGCTGCTGAAGAATCGAGCTATGATATGGGCTTAGAGGCGTGGGAATCATTATCTTCACTGGAAAATCCTCCAACTGCTTATTTTGCAGGTAGTGATGAATTAGCAATTGGCTTGATTCATGGTGCACAGGATGCAGGTAAAGATGTACCTGAGGATATCGAAGTAATCAGCTTTGAAAATTCAAAATTAGCACGTATGGTTCGTCCACAGCTAACAAGTGTCGCGTTACCACTGTACGATATCGGAGCTGTTGCAATGCGTTTGCTGACTAAATTGATGAACAAAGAGCCTGTTGAGGACGAAGCGGTTATTTTGCCTCATCGTATTGAACATCGACAATCTGTCAAAAGTAAATAACAGTAATTAACACGTAAATCTGATAATGGATTTGCGTGTTT
The DNA here is from genome assembly GCF_028674935.1 of Lysinibacillus sp. CNPSo 3705. NCBI lineage: Bacteria > Bacillati > Bacillota > Bacilli > Caryophanales > Bacillaceae > Lysinibacillus > Lysinibacillus sp. CNPSo 3705. The sequence goes on from NZ_JAQZSD010000031.1 coordinate 84,388, forward strand.
TTTTATAGACGGTTTGAAAGCGCCAGAAGATAGAGGACTAACGTAAAAATAAAAAGCCTCACGATTGTCGTGAGGCATAGTGTTAACCGTGTTTTTCATTGCGAATAATATGAAGCGCTTTAGTTAGCATTTGCGCATTTTTTTCTTCAATCTCTGCCTTGCGAGGGATTGGCTCATACAATGGATTTGGATCCTCCCAAGTTGGAATAAAAGGCACAGGTGCTTCAGGCTGCCAACGATCTAACCAAGCTTGAGGTAGAGGTCCTGTTGGTAATTGCTGATCTGTCATTTCAAGCCATAGCATCGACCATGCGCGAGGCACAACACGCCAAATGTCATAGCCTCCACCGCCAACGGCAATCCATTTCCCCCCACAATATTCATGTGCTAATTTATGCGCAAGTTTTGGGATTTCTCTATAAATGTTCATTGTTCCATATAAATGTGTTAGTGGATCAAAATAATGTGCATCTGCGCCGTTTTGCGTTAACACAACATCTGGCTTGAAAAATTCAAAGACTTCTCGCATAGCTTTTTCATAGATTTCTAGAAAACTCTCATCTTCTGTAAAAGCGTCAATTGGAAAATTAAAAGAAGTGCCATAGCCCTGCCCATTTCCGCGTTCCGTAATATTCCCAGTTCCGGGGAAAAGGTAGCGCCCTGTTTCATGAATAGATAATGTGCAAACATCTGGATCCTCGTAAAAACTCCATTGCACCCCATCTCCATGATGGGCATCGGTATCTACATAAAGTACACGAGCATTGTATTTTTCCTGTAAATAACGAATAGCTACTGTACTATCGTTATAAATACAAAAACCTGATGCACGGCCACGGAAGCCATGGTGTAGCCCTCCCCCTAAATTGAGAGCGTGCTCGGCTTTTCCTTCCATAACATAATCGACAGCTGTTAATGTTCCACCGACAAGCTGTGCACTTGCTTCGTGCATATTTTCAAAAATGGGTGTATCTTCGGTGCCTATGCCATAGCTTTCACATTGTGCCTCTGAAAGCTCACCATGTCCTGCTCTTTTAACGATTTCAATATATTTTGGATCATGTGCAAGTAAAAGTTCTTCCTCTGTTGCGACACGAGCTGGCACGATATTTAAATCATCAAGAGCATCAATATTTTTTAACAAATCCATTGTAAGCGTCAAGCGTTTATGATTGAAAGGATGGGTATCTGAAAATTTATATCCGAGTTGCTCTGGTGAGTATATAAATACTGCTTTTTTCATTGTAATGAAACACCTGGCAAATTAGGCCATAGTACATCAAAGCCCTCTTTACGAAGTTCTTCAATCATAGCTAATGGATTGAGAGTTTTTACTCGGATACTTAAAATTTTATTTTGCGTATTTTCAGAGTCGGGATAAACTAAGACGCTTTGGACATTTGCATGGTGTTTACGAAAAATTTTAGTAATCTCAAATAATATTCCTGGTGTATCGGATACACGAATTTCTATTTTTGAGCCAGGTTCAGTGGCACCTGTTAACTCTAAGTATGTATAGAGTAAATCGGTAGTAGTGACAATCCCAACTAATTTTCCTCCGGAGACAATTGGTAAACAGCCTATTTTAGATTCATAAAAGGTAAGCGCTACTTCCTCCACGAAATCAAGTGGATGACCGACAATTGGATTTTTAATCATAATCTCTTCCACTTTTGCATTAAAAACTGGAGAATTAGGCTCATCCCGTAACGAGGAAGGCAATGCCTCTTTAATATCTCTTTCAGTGATCACCCCAAGAACATGATACTCCTCATCTACAACTGGTAAATGACGTACTTTTTTCTCACGCATGAACTTCAGCGCTTCAACCACTGTGTTTGTCGGAGCCAGCGTGTATGGCTCATCATTCATAATTTCTTCTACGATCATATACTCATCCCCTTTGTGTTGGTTTTAATACATGAAGCGATTTCTAAAGCGAAGTCTATCGAATCTTTCCATTGTCTCAGGAGGCACGCGTTTGCCTTCACGTGCCATCAGGCAGTTAGCGGGATGTGATGTAATTTCAGGGTCATCTGTCGCAAAATATTCGAAGTTGGCAGAGCCCATCATTTTCTCCATCATTTTTCGATAATCCCAAACGTTTAAACCAGTCCCTTTTAAATCCCAATGCCAATAATACTCGGTAGTGATAACAAGATAGTCTTCCATTTCATCTCCCATAAAAGATACGGCTAGTAGTGCTTTACCAGCACCTGAACCACGATAGTCTGGAATGACTTCAATAGCACCTAATTCAATCATGTTATCAATTTGATCCTCCGCCCAGCGTTCGAGTGGATCGGGATATAGATAAGTGACGTAGCCTACAATAATGTTTTCATTTCGAATAATAATAATTCGTCCTTCAGGAAGTCCTGCAATTTCTATAATGGCTTGCTGCTGTTGCTTTGGAGGTCTAAAAGCAACCAAGCCTTCGTGGAATGAATATGTAGCTAATTTTTCTGGAGGAACAGGTCCTTCCACATACACAGTACCATGCTTTGTTTCCTTTGTGACAGAAAAAAAAGTTTTTTTGTGTTCCATAATGACACCACCTGAGTTTAATAGTTTCATTATAGCTGATTTCCTGCGGAAAAACGCTATCTTTTGCAAAATATACCTGCGTTTTCGGAAAAATATAAATATTAAGACATTATTAATGAATTCGTGTAAAATAGTTGTATATCGCATCTGTTATTCAACAGATGAATGTAGTGTGAATAGGCATTCACTATTTTTACACTGCTTAAACTGTTGTATAACAAAATGCTACATAACGTAGTTGTCTTTGGAGAAGGTGGTGGATTTTGAAGGGAAAAATAATGACATTACGACGATTTGAAATTTGCTTACTAATGTACTAAGGCAATAGCAAAGAGAGGGGTATTTTCATGGGGATGAAAATGTTGGAGAAGTTGAATGCTTTACCTGGGCAATATAATTTACTTGATTATGAGAAAGCTGCGGCAACTCATGATTGGAAAGAGACAGAAAAGGGGTTTAGTTGGTATGAAACAGGGCTTGTAAACATGGCATATGAGGCAATTGATCGTCATACAGAAACGCATCGAAAAAACAAAGTTGCACTTTATTTTAATGATGGAAACCGTAAAGAGACTTATTCTTTCAATGAAATGAAAAAGCTGACGAATAAAGCAGCAAATGTTTTTAAAGCAGCAACAAATTTAGAAAAAGGTGATCGATTATTTATTTTTATGCCGCGTTCACCGGAGCTTTATTTTTCTTTATTAGGCGCATTGAAAATGGGTGTAATTGTAGGTCCACTATTCGAGGCATTTATGGAAGGTGCAGTTTATGACAGACTTGTAGATAGCGAGGCTAAAGTATTAGTGACAACACCAGAGTTACTTGAACGCGTACCTTTAGCGAAGCTACCGCATTTGCAGCACGTCTTTTTAGTAGGATCTGATATAGAGGAAACACCACAAATTTTAGATTTCAATAGACGCTTGAAAGAAGCACCTTCTCAATTTGATATTGAATGGGTGGACAGAGAGGACGGTATGATTCTTCATTATACTTCTGGATCAACTGGAGCTCCAAAGGGCGTATTGCATGTTCATAATGCAATGCTTCAACAATATCAATCTACACAATGGGTATTAGATTTGCGTGAAGACGATATTTACTGGTGTACGGCTGATCCAGGATGGGTGACAGGTACAGCATATGGCATTTTTGGTCCATGGTTAAATGGTGTCACAATGCTAATTGTTGGTGGAAGATTTTCACCACAAGCTTGGTACCAAGCTATTGAGGATTATAGTGTAACAGTTTGGTATAGTGCACCAACTGCTTTCAGAATGTTAATGGGTGCTGGTAGTGGTATGCTTGAGAACTATGATCTATCTTCGGTACGCCATATTTTATCTGTTGGTGAACCGTTAAATCCAGAGGTAATTCGTTGGGGGACTGATGAGCTAGGTCACCGTATACATGATACGTGGTGGATGACAGAAACCGGTGCGCATATGATTTGTAATTATCCTTCTATGGATATTAAGCCAGGCTCAATGGGTAAACCATTACCAGGTATTCATGCGACAATTGTTGATGATGCTGGTAATGAAGTACCACCCTTTACAATGGGGAATTTAGCGGTTCGACGTGGTTGGCCTGCAATGATGCGTCAAATTTGGGGGAATCCACAGCGTTATGAATCCTATTTCTTAAAAGGTGAATGGTATGTGTCTGGGGACTCTGCCTATATGGATGATGATGGTTACTTCTGGTTCCAGGGGCGTGTTGATGATGTTATTATGACAGCTGGTGAGCGGGTAGGTCCTTTCGAGGTAGAAAGTAAGCTACTAGAGCATCCCGACATAGTAGAGGCAGGGGTGATTGGAAAACCAGATCCTGTCCGAGGTGAAATTATTAAAGCTTTTGTATCATTACGTGAAGGTGTTGAACCTTCAGATACATTGATAGAGGATATTCGTAATTTTGTTAAGAAAGGTTTATCTGCACATGCAGCACCACGTGAAATCGAATTTAAGGATAAGCTACCAAAAACACGCAGTGGTAAGATTATGCGTCGTGTGTTAAAGGCATGGGAGTTAAATTTACCAACTGGTGATTTATCTACGATGGAAGATTAATTATAAGAAGCAGGAATTTATTCGGCGGACGAAAAATTCCTGCTTTGTTTTTTTATATGTAGGGGAGCATTAGGCCTCTACTAGCGCCGTATATAATGTTTACTTACCATCTATTTCGACAATAATCGTGTAAGTGTCATGAGCATTTGTAGCGAAAATTTCAGATCCAGCTGGCAGTTTAGTAGCATAAAAATCTTTGAAAAATAGAGTGGATGTCCTCGTTTTTTTATTTCTCCAATTTTGTCTTCTTTTATAAAATCACCCTTTTTTAGAGATTCTTGATCGGATGCTTTTATATAGATTAATTGATCAATTTGTAAAATATCTGCTTGAGGATCTTCTTTAAGAATAGTTTTTAGGCGAAGCGGCGGAAAGAAGAGCCAGAGCGACGGAAAGAAATCCGAGCGACGGAAAGAAGAGCCAGAGCGACGGAAAGAAGAGCCAGAGCGACGGAAAGAAGAGCCAGAGCGACGGAAGGAAGAGCCAGAGCGACGGAAGGAAGAGTCGAAGCGACGGAAAGAAATCCGAGCGACGGAAGGAAGAGTCGAAGCGACGGAAAGAAGAGCCAGAGCGACGGAAGGAAGAGTCGAAGCGACGGAAAGAAGAGCCAGAGCGACGGAAGGAAGAGGCGAAGCGACGGAAAGAAATCCGAGCGACGGAAGGAAGAGCCAGAGCGACGGAAAGAAATCCGAGCGACGGAAAGAAGAGTCAAAGCGACGGAAAGAAGAGCCAGAGCGACGGAAGGAAGAGTCGAAGCGACGGAAAGAAATCCGAGCGACGGAAGAAAGAGTCAAAGCGACGGAAAGAAGAGCCAGAGCGACGGAAGGAAGAGTCGAAGCGACGGAAAGAAGAGTCAAAGCGACGGAAAGAAGAGCCAGAGCGACGGAAGGAAGAGTCGAAGCGACGGAAAGAAATCCGAGCGACGGAAGGAAGAGCCAGAGCGACGGAAAGAAATCCGAGCGACGGAAAGAAGAGTCAAAGCGACGGAAAGAAATCCGAGCGACGAAAGGAAGAGTCGAAGTGACGGAAAGTAGAGCCAGAGCGACGGAAGGAAGAGTCGAAGCGACGGAAAGAAGAGTCGAAGCGACGGAAAGAAGAGCCAGAACGACGGAAGGAAGAGTCGAAGTGACGGAAAGAAATTCGAGGGACGGAAAGAATAGGGTTATCCAAACTTTTTTAAAATCATTTATTGAATGAAGTTTGTGAAAATTAAGTAAATAAATAAAAATTCAGTTGACTTAATAAATATGCAGACGTATACTAATTTTAACTTAATTCAGAGGTGAGTGCATTGAAAGTAGGGATTGTTGGTGCAACCGGATACGGTGGATTAGAGCTTATTCGATTTTTACATAATCATAAAGCGGTGGAACGGATCGATTTATTCACATCTTCAGAAGAAGGCGTCATTTTTTCTTCTAAGTTTGGTCATCTCGTCCATATTGCCGATACACCTTTACAAAAAATTGATTATAGGACTTTGGAGGAATTTGATGTTGTTTTTACAAGTACACCTTCAGGAGTGACAAGTGAGCTATTACCGCCATTGGTGGGGAAAGGTCCTAAATTAATAGACTTGTCTGGTGATTTCCGTATACAAGATCCAGCATGCTATGAAGCATGGTACGGTAAAAAAGCGGCGCCGTTAAAATTTATTCAACAAAGTGTTTATGGCTTAACTGAATGGAATGCAGAAAATATTCAACATGCTTCTCTTATCGCAAATCCAGGGTGTTATCCAACAGCCGTTTTACTTTCGCTGTTACCATTGCTAAAAGAACGATTGATTGATTCAAGCTTTTTAGTGATTGATGCGAAAAGTGGGATTTCAGGGGCTGGAAATAAACCATCGCAAACAACGCATTTTAGTGAGGTAAACGAAAACTTTTCAATCTATAAAATGAATACACATCAGCATATACCGGAAATCGAGCAGGCTATTACAATGTTTGCAGGGATTAATACAACTATTTCTTTTAATACGCATTTAGTGCCAATGACTAGAGGGATTTTATCTACTTCTTATGCACCTGTTATGTCTGGTGTTACAGAGCATCAGCTAGTAGCTTGCTTACAGCATGCCTATGAAAAGCATCCGTTTGTACGGATCGTCACAGATGTAAATAGTCTAGGAACAAACCGTGTGAAAGGTTCGAACTATTGTGACATTTTAGTGAAGGTTGATAGCCGTACGAATCGTGCCACAATCGTTGGCGTCATCGATAATTTAGTCAAAGGTGCTGCAGGGCAAGCCATTCAAAATATGAACGTTCAATTTGATTTACCACAAACGACAGGATTAGATGTCGTGCCGTTCTTTTTGTAAATTATTTGGAGTGAATTTTTGTGAAATTGACTAACTAAGGAGGAGATTTTATGACATTAGTGGCATCCACAAGTATTATGAAAAAATTATCGAGTAAAAATATTGTTTCACCAAAGGGCTTTAAAGCTGCGGGTTTACATTGTGGTTTAAAGCATAAGAAAAAAGATTTAGCTGTGTTAGTTAGTGAAGTACCCGCAAGTGTAGCAGGTGTCTTTACAACGAACGCTGTACAGGCAGCACCATTAAAAGTAACGAAAGAGGTTGTGTACACAACGAAGAAAATGCAGGCGATGATTGTTAACTCTGGAAATGCTAATGCATGTACAGGAAAACAAGGTGCAAAAGACGCCCAAACAATGCAGGCCCTCATAGCAGAAAAGCTAGGTATTGGGGCAAATTTAGTGGGTGTTTGCTCAACTGGTGTCATCGGTGAAATGATGAATATGGAGCCACTGGCAAATGGGATTAATCAGTTAGAGCCAAAGGATAATTTAGAAAGTGCTATTGATTTTGCACAAGCGATTATGACAACAGATACGGTTATGAAAAACACAAGTTACAGTACTATTGTTGATGGTAAAGAGGTTATTATCGCTGGCGTAGCAAAAGGGTCAGGTATGATTGAACCGAATATGGCAACAATGCTAGGTTTTATTACGACAGATGCAAATATTGAATCAGATGTCCTACAGACTACATTATCTGATATAACAAATATGACGTTTAATGCAATTACAGTGGATGGGGATACATCGACAAATGACACAGTAGTTGTCATGGCAAACGGTTTAGCAGGAAACGCGGCTTTAACTCCTGACCACCCAGATTGGCAAAACTTCTACTATACGTTAAAAACAGTAGCTGAGGACTTAGCGAAAATGATTGCTAAAGATGGCGAGGGTGCTACGAAGTTGATTGAGGTTGAAGTTGAAGGGGCATTTTCGGATGAAGAAGGACGTAAAATTGCTAAAACAGTAGTTGGTTCACCACTTGTGAAAACGGCTGTATTTGGCTGTGATGCAAACTGGGGACGTATTATTGCCGCTGTAGGCTATAGTGGTGCAACGGTTGATCCGGAAAAAATTACGATTCAAATTGGCGGTGTAACAATGGTTGAAAATGGTGAGCCAGTGCCATTTTCGGAAGATGAGTTAATTCAAATTTTAAAAATGCATGAAGTGAAAATTTATGTGTCTCTTGGTATTGGGGAAGGCAAAGGGCATGCTTGGGGATGTGATCTCACTTATGACTACGTTCAAATCAATGCCTCATACCGCTCGTAAACGAATGGTCATTAAGCTTGGTGGAAGTACGTTAGATGGCTTAAATGAGTCGTTTTTTGAGAATTTTAAAAAACTCCAAGAAAGCGGCATAGAGCTTATTATTACCCATGGTGGTGGCCCAGCCATTAACCGTGAACTAGCGGTGCGCGGAATAGAATCACATGCTTTAAATGGTATTCGTGTCACGAGCAAAGCTGCAATGGATATTGTACAGTCAACGTTAATAGGGAAGGTCAATCCTACGCTTGTTCATGAATTGACAATTTCTGGAGTTTCTGCAATTGGGTTAAACGGCTTTGATGGTCAGTTAATTTTAGCAGATTTTCTTGATAAAGATGTATACGGTTTTGTTGGTGAAGTGAAAGCCATCAATACATCTTTGCTAGAAGCAATAATGAGTGCCGGGGTTGTACCGGTTATTGCTTGCGTGGGATCAGATGAACATGGTCAGGCATTAAATATTAATGGAGATACGATAGCAAGTGAAATAGCATTAGCGATAGATGCGGATAGCCTATTACTAGTAACCGATGTAAGTGGTATTCGAATTAATGATGAATATCAACCGAAAGCAACACGCTCCTCTATCAATCAATGGATTGAGGAGGGGCATATTTATGGTGGGATGATACCTAAAGTTCAAGGAGCTCTCGAATGCTTAAGTGCAGGTATTCCATCCGTGCAAATTGTTGGAGAATCCTTAGTGGGTACGACGATTTTATCCGGGAGTTGAAGAAAATCCGAATAATTCATAGATAGGTGGTATATAAGGAGCAGTATAGTTGTTTAGGGAAAATGATTGTTATAGCAAACTCAGTAGGAGTTGATAAAATGAGTGCTTTATTTGGAAACTATGGCAAGCGCCGCGCCCAAATTGTCAAAGGGCAAGGAACTGTTGTAGAAGATTCGGCTGGGAAAAAGTATTTAGATTTTACAAGTGGAATCGCTGTAGTAAGTCTTGGTCATGCACACCCTGCAATCGTGAAGGCTATTCATGATCAAAGTAAAAAACTTTGGCATATTTCTAATTTATTTGATATTCCCGGTCAGGGAAAGGTTGCGCAAAAATTAATAGCAGATACACATTTTTCTTATGCATTTTTCTGTAATAGTGGGGCGGAAGCAAATGAAGCGGCCATCAAACTCGCACGCAAGCATACCGGAAAAAATCATATTATTACTTTTGAAAAATCCTTTCATGGGCGAACTTTTGGAGCGATGTCCGCAACAGGTCAGGACAGTGTACATAATGGCTTCGGACCGCTTGTTGAAAAATTTACGATTCTTCCTTTTAATGATGTGGCAGCACTTGAAGCAACGATTGACGATTCTGTGGCAGCAATTATGCTTGAAATGATTCAAGGTGAGGGCGGAGTTAATAGTGTATCACCAGAATTTGCTGCAGCAATCGCTAAAGCCTGTGACGACAAAGGAATATTACTAATAATCGATGAAGTTCAAACAGGTATTGGACGAACAGGTACAAGATATGCCTATGAACAAACGATTTTAAAGCCAAATATCGTGACATTGGCAAAAGGGCTAGGTGGAGGATTCCCGGTTGGTGGAATGCTAGGAACAGCCGAGCTATTTGATACATTTAGTCCTGGCACACATGGGACAACATTCGGTGGAAACCCACTTGCGATGAGTGTTGCTGAAACCGTGCTTAATCATGTTTTTGAGCCAGCTTTTTTACAAAATGTGCAGGAGCGATCTTCGTATTTTGTTAAGCAGTTGAAGGAGAATCTACCGTCTACATATACGGTACAAGGCCAAGGCTTACTTCTTGGCATTGGTTGTGGCGATACTGAGGTAGCCTCGTATATAGCTGCAGCAGAGGAAAATGGCTTATTATTAGTAGGGGCGGGACCAAATGTTATTCGTCTACTACCACCATTGACCGTTTCAAAAGAGGAAATAGATGAGGCAATTGCGATTTTAAAAACGATACTGTTATAGTATCTGGACTATTAAAACGATAAAAATGAATCTGCTAGACTTTCTTTGTAAGAAATCTAGCAGATTGTTTTAATGCTTATCAAAAAAGACTTAACAATGAGGTTGATTTCCGTTCTGGCTGGGCGCTTTGTTGTGGCTGCCGCTGCGTTACACTACGCTTTCGTACAGGAAAAATTGTTTCTGCCGCTTCGTTTACACTACGCTTTCGCACAGAAAAAATGTTGCTGCCACTGCGCTTTCACACAGAGCAACGCTTCCTGGGGCGCTTCATCGCTCCAAAGTCTCAGCTAATCCCCAAGGGGTCGCTCAGCCTCCATTCCAATCAGAATACTTTATAAAAAATGTCATCCGCAACTTTTGGGTAGTTTAGTAAAATCCTATTGTAGCTCTTTTACTAAAGTTTTCACTAGAGTAGGGAGCCAATCATGAAGGTGACTAAATGTAAAGCCTGCCGCTTCTGCCTTTGTAGTAGACATATACCAATCTGCCGGAACTCCATATGGTGACTGCGACATTTCATCGTTACCTACCAGAGAAATTTTTGCAGACTTTCCAGTTGTTTCTTCAATAAGCCCGAGCAAATCCTTTAACGAAATTGCACCTGCAGCTGTGGCATTATAAGGTCCTTCAATTGGTGTAATGCCAGCAAAATATAAAAATGCAGCTGCTTCATCATCTGTAATAAAGCTCATCTTTGCTTCGATATTTGGTAATGAAATAGGCTGTTCCTGTAAAACTCGTTCAACATGAAAATGTAAACGGCGTGTATAGTCGTTCTCCCCCATAACAATCGGGAAACGTACAGCGACAACAGGGAATGTGGCTTCTTTGAAAAGTACTGCCTCTGCTTGACGCTTACCCTCTCCATATGAAAAATCTTCACGGTTCCCCATCCGAACTTCATAATCATATGGATTAAAATCTTCTTCTGTTTTGACAATGCCGTCTATTTCGTAGGTTGATAGAGTAGATGTAAAAACGAACTTTTTCGTTTTACCTTCCAAAATTTCACATATTTTATGAGCTTCGTTAGGAGAATAGCAAATATTATCATAGACAATATCCCATGTTGTATTGGATAGTGCCTGTGACAACGAATCGGCATCATCTCGATTAACGATTAGCTGCTTCACCTTTGTGCCAAAAGGATTCCCGCTTTGTCCACGTGTTAAAATAGTTACGCTATGACCGTTTTGAATAAAGAGTTCAACAAGCTTTTTACCAAAAAAACGAGTGCCTCCTAAAACTAAAATGTTCAATTATTTCCACCCCTTCAAATTAGTAGTCCCCTTTATAATGACAAAAAAACAGGCATACTACAATTACTTTTAATTGTAGTATGCCGTGTAAGATGATTATTGGGTAGTCGGTGGATTAGTCGGTGGAGTTGGTTTTCCGTTGTCTCCTCCGTTAGAGCCATTCCCGGTGTTTCCGGAACCATTGCCGTTATTTGAGCCATTGCCGTTATTTCCGGAACCACTGCCGTTATTTGAGCCGTTTCCGTTATTTCCGGAACCACTGCCGTTATTCGAGCCGTTTCCGTTATTTCCGGAACCACTGCCGTTATTCGAGCCGTTTCCGTTATTTCCAGAACCATTGCCGTTGTTTGAGCCGTTGCTATTACTACCATCTGACCCATTGCCATTTTCCGAACCGTTTCCGTTATGGTTCGGGTCATTACCGTTAGTCGGTGGGGTCGTTGAGGGATCTTTTTCTTCCTTGTCTTTTTCAGGCTGGTTTTCATTCGCACTACCACCAGTAGAAACGACATTTGATTGCGCTGAAGTTAAACCTGTAATATCGACAGCGACAACAACATAGGCTTGACCACTTGCTACTGTCATACTTTGTGATGACTCAAGCACTGATCCGACAAGTGTTTTACCACCGTTTGTTACTTTATATATTCGATAACCGACAACATCATTTGAAGAGCCTGTCCAAGATAATGTATTGCCATTAACTGAAGCGGTTACTGCTGCTGGCGAATTGTGATCTGCCGGGAAATCAACAGCTGATACCGATGAATTCGATAATGTTGAATTTTTTGGTAATAAGCTTGCTGGGTTACCGCCAAGTCTGCCTAACATTCGTTTAATAAATGCTTGATTAATACCTGCGCCACCTGGTTTTACAAATTCTGGTGGTGTGTTAGGGAGTGCATTATACGTTTTACCTTTAATCGTCACAACCTTTGAGGAAGCTAAGCTATCATCAGGCTGCGAAGGTAAAAATACTTTCGCGTTAAACAAATCAGAGCGTACGAGACCAGCATTAGCACATGCTGCTGATGGTGCTAAACCAGAAATACCACAAAATGATGCAGTAACAACGTTTTTCGGTTGCTTAAATCTAGTTTTAGGGGAGATTAATTGTGGATCGACATCATACACAGAATTCATTAATGATCCCCATAGCTTGTTAATTCGCACACTAGGCTGTTGATACGTATTATTAAATGTATACAGTGATTGATTGTTATCATAACCCATCCATACACCAAGAGAAACATTCGGGTTATAGCCAACTAGCCAAACGTCTTTATAATTTTGTGAAGTACCTGTCTTAGCAGCAAAGTCAGCAGAGAATTTAAGTGAATTTCTTGCAACTGTACCTGTTCCTTGTGTTAACACATCTCGTAACATATCTGTAACGATATAAGAAGTTTCAGGACTAAACACTTGTTCAGGTTTAACTTCGTGTTTATATATGATATTTCCATTTTGGTCTTCAATTCTATCAATCATATAAGCGTCGATGAATTGACCGCCGTTTGCGAAAGTTGCATAGGCGTTGGTATTCTCTTCAACAGTAATACCATCTTTTACTCCCCCAATCCCAGCTGCAAGGTTTGTAAAGTCATCAGGTTGTAAAGTTGAGATCCCCATTTTTACTAAATAATCGGCAGGACGTCTGTTAAGAATATCATAATATAGACGTAAAGCAGATAAGTTTTGTGAACTAGCTAAAGCTTCACGTGCAGGTATAAGTCCTCGTTCATCGCTACTAATATAGTTGCTCGGACTCCAACTGCCAACAGAGAATTTTACGTCGACTAATGGACTACCTGCACCGATTACACCGTATTCTATTGCAGGTGCATATACGAGTAAAGGCTTCATTGTTGAGCCATTTGAGCGTTTTGCCTGTGTAGCATAGTTATAATTTTTCAATTCAAAGTCACGACCACCGACAAAGCTTAAAATACGTCCAGTATTATTTTCAATTAAAATACTGCCGACCTGTACAGGCATTTGAGTTTCCACTGCTTCACCTGTTGCAGGATCCTTGTCTTTAACGGTGTAAGTATGACCGTAATTTTTGAAGTTTTCCGCTGCTTTTTGCATCGCATCGTACATATCCTTATTTATAGTTGAATAGATGCGATAACCTTTTGAACGGACATCACGATCTGCTAGGATCGTATACTTATCTTTTAATTTTTTTTCATTTTTTAAGCGTTCTGGATCAATACCATCTGCTACTGCTAGTTTTTCAGCAATAATTTCTGTAGCGCGGCTTTCAAGCTCATATGTTAGCCATGGGTAGCGATCCTCTGTGCGCATCTCTGGTGAACGGAAGTCAGCGGTAATATCATAAGCGAGTGCTTCTTTATATTGAGCTTCGTTAATGTAACCTGCGTCTTTCATGCGATAAAGTACAGTTTTCATACGGTCAATACCCTGTTGAAGAGCTTCTTTACTTTTAAGTGCACCCGTATTCGTAAAAGGTGTGTAAGTAAAAGGTGCTTGAGGAATTCCAGCTATATACGCTGCTTGAGGAAGCGTTAAATCCTTTGCTTTTACATTGAAAATACCTTCAGCAGCTGTTTCAACTCCTGCAATGTTTCGACCGGAAGAGTTACGACCGTAAGGAATTATGTTTAAATAGGCCTCTAAAATCTCTTCCTTTTTCATAAAGTGCTCTAAACGCATAGCAAGTAAAAGTTCTTTTGCTTTTCGCTCATAAGATACTTCGTTTGTTAATACTTGGTTTTTTATAAGTTGTTGTGTTAGTGTAGAACCACCAGTTTGAGTGGAAGAGTTTGTGACGTCTTGAAGTAGCCCGCGGATGACAGCTTTCGGAACTATTCCGTTATGTTCACGGAAATATTCATCCTCTGTCGCTAATACCGCATTTATAACATCAGGTGCGATATTGTTTAATGTTGTTGCCCGACGGTCTAAATCTGTCCGTAATTTTCCGATATAAATATCATTGGCAAAATAAATCTCACTTGTTGAATCGTAGTTGAAAATTTCATTTCGTAATTCTTGCTTTGAGCGTAGTGGCTCTTCTTTTACAAGTGACGCAAAATAGCCAGCGCCAACTGACCCGGCAAATACAGTACCTACCAATGCAAAGACTAAAAATAGTAAAAATAAGTTCCAGGTAACACTTCCTGAAATACGTAATTTCTTCATCCATTTTTGTTGAATTAATTCATCGATCTTTGCATTGATTTTCTCAATCCAATCTTTCAATGTATCGACCTCCTAAAATCTTGTCTATTATAGCACATATTGATTTAGGTCGAACATAGTTATTGACAATGAAAAAGAATCGTATAGAATAATGCTTATAGTTTTCTAGTGATGAAGAGCTTGCAGTAGTGTCTATATTCCCTGTTTAGAGAGCCAGCGGTTGGTGAAAGCTGGTCATAATGTAGAGACGAATTACGTGCTTGGAGCTTAGACGTGCGCGCCTGCGATAAAGGCGGTTGAATGAAGAGGAAGATGGATGACATCTTCAAGCCGGGTGGTACCGCGTTAGTTATTAACGTCCCTGCATGCAATGTTTTGCGTGTAGGGACTTTTTTGTTTCTAAAATAATTCTCCCTACACAACATATTAAACACTTAGGAGGAATAAAAATGACGAACGAATTATTACAAGACTTAGAATGGCGCGGATTGTTATACCAACAAACTGATGCTGAAGGTATGAAAAAATTATTAGATGATCAATCTGTTTCTTTATACTGTGGTGTTGATCCAACTGCGGATTCTATGCATATTGGGCATATTGTGCCACTTTTAACGCTACGTCGATTCCAAAAAGCAGGCCACCGTCCGATTTTATTAGTAGGTGGTGCGACTGGTATGATTGGTGATCCATCTGGTCGCTCGGAAGAACGCCAATTACAAACTGTTGAGCAAATTGATAAAAATGTTCAAGGTATCCGTAGTCAATTAGAGCGTATTTTTGACTTCGCAGAAGATGGTAATGGTGCACAATTAGTGAATAACCGTGACTGGATTGGCAATATAAATACGATTGAGTTTTTACGAGATTATGGGAAATTAATTAACGTGAATTACATGTTAGCAAAGGATACGATTGCATCACGCCTTGATACAGGGATTTCATTTACTGAGTTTGCGTATACTTTAATTCAAGGTATTGATTACAATCATTTATACAATCATTACAACTGTCGTATTCAAGTAGGTGGCTCTGACCAGTGGGGGAATATTACAACAGGTTTAGAAGTTATTCGCAAAACACATGAGGAAGAAACGAAAGCTTTTGGTATAACAATTCCTTTAGTAACGAAAGCAGACGGTACGAAATTTGGTAAAACAGCAGGTGGTGCTGTATGGTTAGATAGTAAGAAAACTTCTCCATACGAGTTCTACCAATTCTGGATTAATGCTGCAGATGCTGACGTTGTAAAATACTTAAAAATCTTCACATTCCTTTCTCGTGAAGAAATTGAAGCTTTAGCAGTATCTGTAGAAGAGGAACCACATTTACGTAAGGCGCAAAAAGCACTAGCCGAAGAAATGACTCGCTTAATTCATGGTCAAGAAGCTTTAGACCAAGCAATCCGCATTACAGCTGCTTTATTCTCTGGAGACTTAAAAGCACTTTCTGCTGATGAAATGAAGGATGCGTTTAAAGATGTTCCTTCTATTGAATTGGCGAAAGAAGATAAAAACATTG
Source organism: Lysinibacillus sp. CNPSo 3705 (assembly GCF_028674935.1). Lineage (NCBI taxonomy): Bacteria > Bacillati > Bacillota > Bacilli > Caryophanales > Bacillaceae > Lysinibacillus > Lysinibacillus sp. CNPSo 3705. Next base: position 100,526 of record NZ_JAQZSD010000031.1, read on the forward strand.
TGGAATTATTAGTGGAAGCGGGTATTTCACCTTCCAAACGTCAAGCTCGTGAAGACGTAACAAATGGTGCGATTAGCGTGAATGGTGAAAAAGTCACTGCATTAGAATATGTAATTGACGGCAAAGATCGTTTAGAAGATGCATTCAGCATTGTTCGTCGCGGCAAGAAAAAATACCATATGGTGAAGTTTGTTTAATCCGAACAAACATGTCAAACATCCCCTCGAAATTTGAGGGGATGTTTCTTTCTTTTGGTTGAAAAATGGTCAAGGAGCGCTCTTCTATGGGCGAACATTTAGCTGCTATCCTAGCTTTGCATGCGCTGATGCTGCATTTTATCACTATAAATAAGTAATATGCCAGAAAATACACGCTAAATAACCCCCTTACTTTGCTGAACAGCCGCACTTTGTTTAGTAAGACAATGCCACTGACAATTTGCTAGTTAAAAAAACTAGGAAGCTTAACGTGCTTATATTCTTCAGGGTGGAGCATATTCGCTAGCTTTAATGCACCCTCTATGAGGCGTGGTGATGGGCGACAATAAAGCCATTCCTCCATTACGTGAAGCTGTTTCATTTTAACAGCTTGAAGCTCCTGCGCTTGTGCACGCTTTAATAAATTAGCTGGTTGAATACGCTCAAATGCAACCCCTACCCAAGCCATCATAATATAGTCTGGGTCGCGCCTTACAACATCAGCCCAATCAGTTTGCACGCTTGCTAGTTCTACATCTTGAAACAGATTTTGCCCACCAGCAATGGCACTTATTTCAGTTAGCCAATTTATGTTACCTGGTGTAAAGATAGGGTTTGGCCACCACTCCCAATAGAGGGTTGGTTTTTTAGGAATCGTTTGAGCAACTGTGCGAAGACAATCGATACATTGTAAATATTCCTCAGAAATTTCTTGTGCACGTCCTTCCACTCCGCAGGCTTTACCTAAAGTATGGAGATCCTGTGCGATTTCCTCCAATGAATTAGCATTAAAAACAATATGGGGAATATTTCTAGATTGTAACGCTTCAATATTTTTTTCCATGCCAGGGACACTTAAGGATGCGAGTACAAGATCAGGCTGCAACGCCTCTAATGCATCCATATCAATTGATAAATCTGGGCCAAGCTGAGGTAAGTTTTTTACTGTTAATGGCCAATCCGAAAAATCATCGACTCCAACAAGCTGATCAGTCAGGCCTAAATAAGCAACAAGCTCGGTATTACTAGGACAAATTGATATTAAACGCATCTTCTTATCTCCAATTCTTTTTAAGAAAAGTATAGCTAGTGTTGGAATCACATACAATGACAGAATGTTTTTCTCAATAAAAAGGGCATGCCAAGAGACATGCCTTCTGACTTATTAAGAAAGTGCGATAGCTTCGAGTGATTCTTCTTCTTTCGCTACAGGGCCCATCGCATTTGTAATAATTTGTTTAATGTCTTCTAAAATAGCTTTACGTGGGTTTGTTGCAGCACATACATCTAACATTGCATTTTTCGCTAAAATTTCAATATCCTCATCCTTCGCACCTAGTTCGCGGAAGCCACTTGGAATGTTCAAATCGCTAGAAAGATTTTCAATTGCTACAATTGCCTTCTCCGCAGCATCACGTTTACTTAATCCTTCAACGTTTTCACCTAACAATTCAGCAATTTTTGCAAAACGCTCAGTACGTGCTGTTAAGTTAAAGCGGCAAACATGAGGCAATAAAATAGCATTACATACACCATGTGGTAGATTATAGAAGCCACCTAATTGATGAGCAATGGCATGTACGTAGCCAAGTGAAGCGTTATTAAACGCCATACCTGCTAAAAATTGTGCGTAAACCATTTGCTCACGTGCTTCTAAATCAGCACCGTTTGCATAGGCACGTGGTAAATATTCAGGAACTAACTGAAGTACCTTTTCAGCGCAAGCGTCAGTAATTGGTGTTGCGTTTGTCGATACAAATGATTCGATTGCATGTGTTAATGCATCTAAACCAGTTGCTGCTGTTAGAGCAGGAGGTAAGCCAATCATTAGCTCGGGGTCATTAATTGATAGTAGTGGAGTAACATGTTTGTCCACAATAGCCATCTTCACTTTACGAGCTGTATCCGTGATAATCGTGAAGCGAGTCATTTCACTTGCTGTACCAGCAGTTGTGTTAATAGCGATTAATGGCACTAATGGGTTTTGTGATTTGTCAACGCCCTCGTAATCATGAATGCGTCCACCGTTCGAAGCAATAAGTCCGATACCTTTCGCTGCATCGTGTGCGCTACCTCCTCCAAGAGAAACAATCGAGTCACAGTTTTCAGCATGATACACTGTAATCCCATCCTCAATGTTTTGATCTGTTGGATTTGGTTCTGCTTTCGGGAAAATTGCTACATCAATTCCAGCAGCTATAATGATGTTAGCAATTTGTTCAGAGAGACCTAGTTTGTGTAAGCCCTCATCTGTTACGATTAATGTCTTTTTCACTTCTAAATCATTTAAGCGTTTACCAACTTCTTGAATTGCTCCAGGTCCAAATAAGTTTGTTTTCGGCATAACAAATTGCTTTAGAACGTCTGACATATTTCCAACCCCTTTTAAAAAATTGTTATTGCTTGAATGATGGCGAACCACCTTTCGAAATTCATAGTATTCTATTCTTTGTTAAAGTTCAACTCGTATTTTTATTAAAATTGTTAATTTTAGTTGTGTTATTATTTTGCAAAAAAGTTAGTCTTGTTTTTGGGTGATAGAAGGTTTAATTGTCTAAGGGTATTGATTTTAAAAAGATTTAAAAATTGTTTTCCTATGAAAATAAAATATATTTTTTGGAAATGTGTTCTATTTTAAAGGAGAATAGAATAGTAAATAATTGATATTTTGTTTTTACTATAATAGTAGTGGTTAAGTTGTTTTTTTATTGTGTAATTACTATTTTGGTCATAATTTATAGGTATATTCAAAATTATTTGACCCTCCTTTTTAAATTGTTTAAGGAAATCTATAATGCGAGAGTTACATAAAGAATGACCGTATATCCGAGTAATGTGCACATATAGAAAATTGCCGTTGAATCCAAACAGATAGGAGGATAACCGCTGTGAGCATTAAAATGATATACCTCCTGCTTATAATTGGACGCTTTAAAGCTTTTTTCAAGGGAACTAAAAAAACATAATGCCACTATATCGAGCACAGTAAGTTCAGAAACCCCCAATATTTCTTCCTTTGAATTTTTAATCTTTCCTATTTAGACTTCCGTAAAGATAAAAGAATTCCTTTTTCATTTGTAAATATTAATTAATATTTACAAACTGGAATGAAAACTTATTAAAGTTTTTATTTTCTGGGCACTTTGCAGGAATATTTGCCCTTTTATTGAATACTATTTCAATGAAAGTATATTCAATAAAGGGGTGGGGAGATGTCAATTAGACATGAACAAAAAGAACAACGAAGGGCATTGATTTTACAATCTGCATTAGATTTGTTTATTCGGAAGGGGTATGGTGAAACGAAAGTTGCTGATATTGCTAAAGCTGCTAATATGAGCATGGGGTTGCTTTTTCATTATTTTGACTCTAAGGAAAAGCTTTATGAAGAGCTTATTCGTATAGGGTGTGAAAGGCTTCAAATGGATTTTAGTTTTACGAATGAATCCCCATTAGCTATTTTTACAGCCGCTGCTGAGGAGTTGTTTGACATGATTCGTACAAACCCATCTGCAGCAAAAATGTTTGTCCTAATGGAAAATGCACAACATCTTGATTCCTTGTCGGAAGATTTAAAAGAAATGCTTATGGAGGCAGATAAAGTAATAAGAAAGAGTGTTCCATTAATAGAGAAAGGGCAAATGCTAGGTGAAATTAAACAGGGTAAAGCTGAAGCCCTTGCCGTAGCATTTTGGTGTTCTATTCAAGGAATCGCTCAATACATTGCGCTGCATCCCGAAACTCCTTGTCCAAATACGATGTGGGTTATTTCAATCCTTGAAAACAGGGAGGTGGATTGAAAAATGAAAACAAAACGCAACTTAATAATTTTTATAGTTGTTGTTTTGCTATGTGGTTGGCTTGGTGTTTTTGTAGATCGCTTCATCCCTGAACAGCCTAGAGGCGACACGCTTGGAATGGGCATTTGGCTAGTGTTTCCGCTGTTGACAACTATACTATTACGTGCCTTTGCGGGAGATGGTTGGCGAGATATTGGCTTATTACCTAATTTGAAAGGGAACATAAAATGGTATATTGTCTCGCTCCTAGTCTTTCCTGGCGTCACTTCTATAGTATTGTTAGTAAGCGATCTATTTGGCTGGATGGATTTTTCGGATTTTAATTTAGTTGAACTAGTTTCAGTTTTCGTTGGTGGTTTACTTATTCAATTTATTAAAAACTTTTTTGAGGAATCCGTTTGGAGAGGGTATTTGACAAGTAAACTTTTAACGTTAAAAGTAAGTGATTTTCGGTTATATTGTATTGTTGGTGGTGTTTGGGGAGCGTGGCATATTCCGTACTTTTTAGTGTTCCTATCAGAAAGTGATATCTTCAGTGTACTTCCTGTAGATAGATGGCTATTTGCGTTAATAGGTATAGTGACGATGATTTGCTGGACAGTAATGTATACAGAAATTTATTTAATGACGAAAAGTATATGGCCACTTGTCCTTATGCATACGACAGAAGATGCACTTGTAAATCCGCTTATTCTTAATGGCTATATTAAAATTGCCCAAGGGAGAGAATTCCTTGTTTCCCCAACGGCAGGCATTATTACTACAATTCTTTACCTAATGGTAGGGCTTTTATTGCGAACTAAACGAAAAAAGCTGGAGAGGGAAATTGTATCAAAATCAACTACGGCTGTTATCGTGAAAATTTGAATTTTTTTGGCACCGAATTAATTTTGTCTATAGCAATTATTGTTACTACCACTACGTTAGAACGACGTTTTCTCTCAGAGCTGTTGAAATGGTGGAACCAGATAAAAATTTCCAGTTTGGTTCAATTTGAGTATTATTAAACTAACGATGCAGGTGCAGGATAGTTTAATAAGAAAGGGAGATAACAGTGGGATATTGGGAAAAGGAATTACTTAATACATCACGTGGGACCTTTGAAATATTTATCAAGGGAGAAGGGAAACCACTTTGTATGACCCATCATTACTCTGTATTTAATCGGACAGGAGATTATTTTGCGGAGACATTTACAAAAACAAACAAAGTATTTTTAGTAAATTTAAGAGAGGCAGGACATTCAGAAAAAGCAGTAGAGCCTTATCAACTGAGTATGTTGGAATCGATATTCGATTTAGAAGCTATACGTGAAAAATTAGGATTTGTTAAATGGGGATTTGCAGGGCATTCAACTGGAGGTATGTTAGGAATAATTTACGGAATATATTTTTCAAATAGCCTAGATTTCAATGTAATTGTCGGAGCAGCTGCAAGAGAATATATGACATTTTCAAAAGATTGTATTTATAATCCCGAACACCCTAAATTCAACAGAATGCAAGAACTGATTGAAATCTTAAAACGCCCAGATTTACTAACAGAAAAAAGAAATAAACTAAAAGCTGAAAGGACGAAGCTATCTTTATTTGAGCCTGATAAATATGATGAACTTTTTTCTCTAAGTATAAGTAAGGAAATATCTGCAATTCGTTTGAACTTTTTTAGTCGAGAATTGCAAGTATATGATGTGTCGAAAAAGTTAGGATTTATAGTAACGCCAACTTTAATAATGTGTGGTAGATATGATGTACAGTGTCCTGTAATATATTCTATTGAAATGCATGATAAAATAACGAACTCAAAATTAGTTATTTTTGAAAAAAGTAACCATTATCCGTTCTTGGAGGAATCAGAGAGATTTGTGGATGAATATAAGTTGTTTATAAAGGAGCAACCATAATATTTAGCATCGTCGATAAAAAGCAAAAACCCTAGAGAACCTTAATGTAAAAGGCTTTCTAGGGTTTTCTAAACTACTCTTTGCAGAGCAATTTAATTAACGAGAGTAGTACTCTACGATGAATGCTTCGTTGATTTCAGCTGATAATTCAGAACGCTCTGGTAGGCGAGTGAATGTACCTTCTTTTTTGTCTGCATCAAATGTTAAGTAGTCAGGTACGAAGTTGTTTACTTCGATTGCTTCTGCTACTACAGCAAGGTTTTGAGATTTTTCACGAAGAGAAATCGTTTGACCTGGTTTTACGCTGTATGATGGGATATCAACGCGTTTGCCATCTACTAAGATGTGGCCGTGGTTTACTAATTGACGAGATCCACGACGAGTACGAGCTAAACCTAAACGGTAAACTAGGTTGTCAAGGCGAGTTTCAAGAAGGATCATGAAGTTTTCACCGTGTACACCTTTCATTTTACCAGCGCGGTCAAATAGAGTACGGAATTGACGTTCGTTCATGCCGTACATGTGACGAAGTTTTTGTTTTTCTTGAAGTTGTAAACCGTATTCTGATAATTTTTTACGTTGGTTTGGACCGTGTTGACCTGGTGCGTAAGGGCGTTTTTCGATTTCTTTACCTGTACCGCTTAGTGAGATACCAAGACGACGTGATAATTTCCAAGATGGACCTGTATAACGAGACATAGTGTTGTCTCCTCCTTTAAATTTGGTTTTTTTGTTGTAAAACAAAAACCAGTAGTACCCATTCTTATACGCATTTTATTTTCATGTATTTTCGCCTATGCAGCCTTTAGGTTACGCAATACACCATCTATTTGTTTAGTTATACTAAATAGAATAGAGGAATAAAATACAGTAATAAGCTTATACCACTGCTGCGTTTATTTTACACAAACTCCATTGTAACGGCTTATTACATAGACGTCAATTATTAGACTAACTATTTTCGAAAAAAGGGTAATAGTATAAATTTCCTCTTTATACATATTTCGAAACGCAAGAGTAGTTAATGGTACAGTGTGGAATGTAAAATGTAAAAGTAAAATAGAATAACATAGTCAAAATGACACAAATTATGTATACTATACTATAAGTTAATAGTATTGATT
>NZ_JAQZSD010000032.1:0-68892 GCF_028674935.1 Lysinibacillus sp. CNPSo 3705
ATTTAATAGGATTAAAAAAACAATTTAATATTAGACTAACAATCTAGGTAAACCCGATGTTTTATTGTTATCTAAAATTCAGTTTAGTTCAATTAAAGGGATAGAAACTTATAAAAAGTTTAAATGAGAGCATGCTTTGATCACTTTTTTCAAAACATGCTCTTTTGATATGCTCCTATATAATATCATTAAATATTAAAGCTACTACGGGCTACACGCTTCCGCAACTATCTTCAAAAGCAAAAAAATCCTTTTCACCGATCTACATTCTTATATTATTATTCTCCTTTAATATTGTGCAGTAAAAAACTTGTCGCCATTTGGAACTGTAAATCATTTTGACGGTCCTCTTTATATTTTTTCAACGTTTCGTTTAAGCTGTTAAAGAAGGTAGTGTCCATATTATAATTATCTTCTGCCTTTTTCAATTTCTTATCCTCCCGATAAAGTTTAACCGCCTCCTCCGTCGATTCATCCAAGTAACCGTCTAAACGAGCAATTTTAAAGCCTAGTTTTTTCAAAGCATTTTGCGTATAAGCAATTTCTTCACTCATATCGCCCTCTTTAAATTTTCCTGATAATGGATGCATTTGAAAAGCGAATAATTCATTTGGTTCAACCACTAAATTAGCCTCAATACCTTGCCCATGAATCCATTCGCGCTTTGGCGTCAGCCATTTATTTGTGGACAATTTAAGCTCGCCACCATTTTTCAGCGACCAAGACTCCTGAACTGTTCCCTTTCCAAAACTCTTGACACCAACAAGGGAGGCACGTCCCCAGCTTTTTAAAGCGCCACTAAGTACTTCACTAGCAGATGCACTGCCCGCATTCTGTAAAACTACAATTGGTATCTTGTACATTGTCTGCAAATACTTTTCATCAAAGCTTTTTGATTCCGTTTTTAACGGTTCCATAGCACCTTCAGCATTTTGCATATAGGCAAACACTTTGCCTTTCTCCAATACTGTGCTCAGTAGGGCTGCGACGCTATGTAAATAACCACCTGGATTATCCCGCACATCAATCACTAACCCTTTTATATCTTTTCGAAGCAATTTACTCGTTTCGGCAACCCACTCATTTGCTGTTTTCTCACCGAAAAGTGAAATTTCCACATAACCAAGCGGAGTATTTTCTACGTTCACTACTTCGCTCGTTACTGTTTTATTAGAAATTGCAGCTCGTTCCATCGTCATTTTAATATGTTTATCTTCACTTGGACGATAGACGACAATAGTTACTTTCGTCCCCTTCTCCCCTTGAATTAAATGCATTAATTCACTCATCTTTTTGCCATCTACCCGAACGCCATCAACTTGTACAATTTCATCGAGAGAGCGCATTCCTGCCTTATCTGCCGGGGACGAACGGACTGGAGATACAACAATAAATTTTCCGTTATTTTCAGATAGCTCAATCCCTATGCCTACTCTTTCCTCGGCTAACATTTGTCGGTGCTGTTCCGCCTCTTCTTTCGAGTAATAGGTGCTATAAGGGTCCTTTATAGCATCGGCCATACCACGAAGTGCCCCCTCCACCAAAACATCTTTTTTCGTACTGTATACAGATTTTTCCTCAATTAAATTCAACGCTTCATTAATCGAATCAACCTCTGTAACGACCGGCTCCTTTTTATCCCCTAAATTAAACCAGTCAAAATAAACTCCACTACCTAGCAATAGACTACTAGCAAGTACGCCGACACCAGCCATTATTTTGCGCAAACCTTCCCTCCTCCGTCTCTTCTACTGTATGAAGTTTATTTTTCAAACATACAAGATTAAACTTCAAAATAATTTGTTGAATACTATGATTTTTGTGTCAAGAGTATTCTATTGCATAGCGTGAGTATTTGATTTCTAGCGCAGATATTCTATCGTCAATAGCGGGTATTTACTTCCCTAGCGCGGGTATCCATCACGAATCGTAGGCTCTTTTTAAACAAATAAAAAATCTGCTTCGTTTCTTTTAAGAAAAGGAGCAGATTCTTTGATTTGATTAGTCTAATGCATCTACATATTTTTTTAACATTTCTACATTCATCGGCCCTTTTATAGCACGTTGAATATATCCATTTGAATCAATAAAATAGGTTGTAGGAATCGTCAATATTTGATAGGCAATGCCGATTGAGTTTTTCGGGTCTTGATCAAGTAAAATAGGAAATGTTAAATCAAAGCTATCTCTAAATGTCATCACAGAATCTATTTTTGCGTCAGCTGTAACATCTCGTTCTTCACTTGTTAAATTGACAGCTATAATTTCTACATTATCTTTTTTAGCATATTGTTCATAATAATTTTGCATATGTGGCATTTCTGCTTTACACGGTGGGCACCATGTTGCCCAAAAGTTTAACACAACTTTTTTTCCACGCAGCTCACTCAAAGTTACATTTTTGCCATCTAAACTTGTTAACGTAAAATCCGGTGGCGTATCTCCATTGCTTAAACCAATCTTTCGTTCATCCATTTCTTTTCCAAGAGAAGTTGTTTCAATTTCACGATCCTTATCAATCTGCTGTTTAACATATGTACCAATCATCACAGCTACTAATAATACGACGATAAGTAGCCCAATATTTTTTTTCATTCCTTACCTCCCATTAATTAAGTACTTTATTGTTGAACCATATCATTTAGACGTGCCAGCAAAACGCTGAATCACTAAACCTAATATAAGTAATATGACGCTCACACCTACTGCTGGTTGCCATAAACCATAAGGCTGAAAGAGAGCAACAATCATAAAACCACTTGTATATAAAAATAAAGCACGGTTGATAGCTGTTATTTTCCATAATATGTGGACTGTGAGTGTACTTAGCACAAATAAAGTTATCACTTCGCTAGTGGTTTGATTATCATTTAGTAACACTACAAGCCATTGATAAATCGATTGCGTTAAAATGATTGCCCAACTACAGGCAGCGACTCCAGTTGCGTCAAACTGAAATTGTTGTCGCTTCCACCAAAGCTGTAACGATGCTGCCATTACCCCTAATAAGACACCAATTGTTCCACCATTAAAATAAAGAAGCGAGAATGGTTGAGCGATAACAACTTTAAAATCAGTGACAATTATGCTAAATTTCCAAACGACAATAAAGGTAAAGACCGCGTCACCATATACCCCCGCCCATTTCTTAGAAAATTGTACCCGCAAAACTAGCCATACAATGAAAAAAGCCACAAGTAGAGCAACAGCTGTTGCTGGTAATGTTAATGCCCGAATAGAGAACCATTCTGTGTTATTCATCTAATAAATCCTCCAGATAGCTACAGCATAGCATATAATCTTTATATGAACTGTCATTTCACACCGTGTTCAAAAAATCTTCCTGAATAGACTTTTTATGAACAGTTCTAGTGAAATACCCAACTAGGTATTCACACTATAAATAATATTACATAAAATGATGGCATACTAGAAAAGAGGCTTCCAAATAATACATCTGCTAAAAAAGTTCAGGTTCTACAGATGAATATATTTTTTACGTCAAAAATTGAGTGAGCTTATTATATCGATTTTCAAAAAACGTTATTTACGTTCTATCCACCACTTTGCCTATCCTATCCCCAGTTTCGATAGTTCTATCCATTTTTTTGACGGTTCTATCCGCATTGTCTATGGTTCTATCCACCTTTTTGCCGACTCTATCCACAGTTTCATAATTCTATCCACCACTTTGCTAGTTCTATTCTCCATTTAGATGTTTCTATTCATCTTTATTATTCTAAACACACAATGTAAAAATCCTCCTCAGTTTATTGACACCGCTTAATCTTAACTAGCAAGTTATTTTGAACATTCGCTGTGATGTTTCGGTAACTTAATGAAAATATAAAAAAGCTATACATTAGAAGATTCCTAATGTATAGCTTTCTATATTTCTGGAGGCTTTAGTTGACCAGTCATCTTTCCACCTATAGCGGGGAAGACATTCGCTGAAAGCCGTTAAATTGGAATATATTTTAATGGATTGTCACTTCCGACTGCTTGTCCTCTCCATGGACCGATGTGCACTTCGAAGTGCAAGTGAGGCCCTGTTACACGGCCTGTGTTACCCATAGCAGCAATTTGTTGACCTTGGGATACTTCTGTGCCAACACTAACGTTAAAGGAATTTAAGTGTGCATATACTGTCGTGTAAATTTGACCGTTGATAGAATGTGTTATGATGACACAATTACCATACGTGCTAAGTGGTGCAGCATAGGAAACAACACCGTCAGCAGCTGCCCATACTGGCGTACCTATACTATTTGCAAGATCGATCCCATAATGGAACTCTGAACCGCCAAATTCACGCCAGCCATAAGTCGATGTTAAACGACCATTTGTTGGTTTAATCCAAGTACCATTCGATTGTGGCGCATTGACTATTGAAGATCCAGATCCTGACCCACCACCACTATTGTTTGAATTAGCTGCTTTGGCTGCGGCAGCGGCTTCTGCCTTACGTTTCGCTTCTTGTTGACGAGCAATTTCCGCTAATCGATTTTGCTCATCAATGATTTTTTGTTGTAATTCCGCACTAATCTCAAGAGCCTCAGAATACTCTTTCTCAAGCAGTACCTTTTCTGACTTCAGCTTTTCTTGTTCTTTTTCTAATTGATCAATTACTTTGTTTTTCTCAGCTTTCTGTCCATCCAATGATGCTTTTAAACGATCGAGCTCAGCTTTTTTATCTTCGAGCTTTTGGCGTTTTCCTTCTAAAGTCTGTTTTTGTTCCTCTAATTTTTGCTTATCCTCTTTTTGATCCTGGATAATTTGTCGATCCGCTTCAAGTAATGCATTGACAGCAGAGAAACGGTCGATAAAATCTATGAAACTATTAGAACTAAGTAGTACATCTAAATAGCTAACGGAACCACCTGCCTGAATGGCACGAGCACGATCCTCTAACAATAAATCACGCTCTTTAATTTTGTGCAGAAGCTCTGCAATAGAATCTTCTAAAGTTTTTATCTCTTTATTTGTAGCTTGAATTTCTGCCCATACATTTTTGATAGTACCGTTAGTTTTATCAATTTCAGCATTTAATTTTTTAATTTGATCTAATAATTTTTGTTGCTTGTTATCATTTTCAGAAATAGCATTTGTTTTATTATTGATGGATGAATTTAAGCCATCTTTTTTTGATTCAATTTGTTTTTTTTCATCTTTTAAATCCGATAAACTAGTTGCATACGCTGATGGAGTTTGGATAAAAAGAAATAGTGCAGATGCTGCAGTAAGTGTTTTCAATGAGTTTTTCGTCATACTTTTCACCGGTTGAACTCCTTTTCGACTATTAATTTTGGTTGATTGTCTTCCGGCTAACACAACTAGTGCGAAGCCTAACGAAAGCTAGATTTTTAAAAACTTACGTACGGACATGAAACTTCCCCAAATACCAATTAGTACACCGATGAGTAATAGTAGACCGCTTACTTGGTACACAAGAGGTGAGAAATCAAGTACTTGAACAAGTTCGCCTTTTAATCGAGGCGCAATAATTTTATATACATTGTGGTAAAGGGTTGCGATGACCGCAATCGGAATAATAGAACCTAAAATTCCGAGCCACATTCCTTCTAATAAAAATGGGATACGCACGAACGAATTCGTTGCTCCAACAAGTTTCATAATTTCTATTTCATCACGACGTGCAATAATAGTAATTCGAATCGTATTAGAAATTAAGAAAATTGCTGTAAATAATAATCCACAAATAAGTACTATCCCTACATTGCGGCTAATATTTAAGAAATTAAATAGTTTTTCTACTTTGCCTTCACCATACATAACGTCATATGTATGCTCAAATTTATCAATTTTTTTAGCAACAGTAGCTGTTTGTTGAGGATTTGAAGCCTTCACATAAATAACATTACGTAATGGATTACTTTGCTCAAATAGTTTAAAATCGTCCCCAAAATCTTTTACTAATTTCGTTAATTCATTTTCCTTTGTCGAATAAGTCATCTCTGCGACATCAGGCAATTTCTTTATTTTTTCCATGAGTGCTTTTTCAGCTGTTTTATCTGCTGTTTCATCAATTAACACTTTAATTTCAACATCGTTCTCTAAATCAGATGCTACTTTATTTAAGTTCATCATAATAAGCGCGAATACGCCTACTAATATTAATGTCACTGTAACTGCACTAACGGAGGCAATAGTCATCCAGCTATTACGACCAAGAGACTTTACACTTTCTCGGAAGTGGCGTTTTACTGTATTAAATTTCATAGCCGTATTCACCTCCGTGCTCATCACGGACAATCATGCCGCCTTCAATTGCAATTACTCGACGACGAATCGTATTTACGATTTCACGGTTATGGGTTGCCATCACAATAGTTGTACCTCTTGCATTAATTTCTTCGAATAAATTCATAATGTCCCAAGATGTCTCAGGGTCAAGATTTCCCGTAGGCTCATCTGCAATAACGACCTTTGGCACATTCACAATAGATCGTGCAATCGAAACGCGCTGCTGTTCGCCACCTGAAAGCTCATTAGGGAACATTCTTGCCTTTTGCTTTAGCCCCACGAGCTCTAAAACTTCCATTACCCGGCGGCGAATTTCTATTGGGTCTTCCTCAATTACCTCTAGTGCAAACGCTACATTTTCATATACATTCAAACGAGGTAGCAGTTTGAAGTCTTGGAAAACGACACCAATTTGACGACGTAAAAAAGGTACCTTTTTATTTTTCAATTCTGCTAAATTTATGCCATTAACAGTGATTTCTCCAGAAGTAGCTTTTTCCTCGCGGTACATTAATTTAATAAATGTAGATTTACCTGCACCACTTGGACCTACAACATAGACAAATTCACCCTGCTTTATGTTAACAGAAATCCCATTTGTCGCAACAACGCCATTTGAGTACTTCTTTGTCACATTCTTCATTTCTATCATATTTAAACCACCTAAATCTCTTACCATGTAAGAGGTATTTCGTTCTCTATTATAGCACTCTATTTCTCCCTTTATTATTACAGTTTCATTTCATTCCGTGGTAGTTCCTGTTATTTCGTTATTTCATTGCCACAAAATTAACATAAACTCGACAGACAAGAAAGCAGAAATCGAGCCCAATAGTGGAAAATCGATTTCTGCTTTTCTTATGTTTTCAAACAGCAAAAAAGCATTCAGCTATGCTGTTATGCTTAGCCTGAATGCTTTTTATTAGTTAAATATGCTGCTCGTCAGTCGTTGTATAGCGTACTAAAACTGCACCTGTTTTAGACTCACCTTCAATAAATAAACGATTAGCATTCTCTATTTCTTTATCAAAACGTACTACTTTTGATAAAAATTGATCCTGTGATTCAATTTTGGAAACGTCTTGAATACCAACATCTACTTTACCAAAATTCGTAACAATTTTACCGCTTAACGATAGTGTACGTGGCACATACAATTCAACAGCTCCTGCGACTGTTTGTGCTTTGATTTTCGCTGAATTAGTAGAACAAGTAGTGACAACAACATGTCCATTAACCGATTTTGCTGCAACTTCATCCAATGCACCATCTAAATAGACACGGCCATTCAATGTTTCAGCCTCTAAATCTTTACCACGAACATTTGTTAATTCAATCGAACCATTTGACGAATCTACTTCTGCCTTTCCAAAGTTAAACTTAGAGCCTTTAATCGCACCGTTTAATGTTTTTACTTTTAATTGCTCGAAATCCGTATCTTGTAAAGTAACGTTACCGTTCATTAAACGTACTGATAATTTTTCTAATTTATCCTTTGGAACAAGTACTTTAACATTTACTTGAACAAGCTTAAGTTGACTTAAAATTCGTAGTGAATCTCCATCTTCCTTGACAACGAATTGCTCTAGGAAGTTAGCGCGCGTTTCTTCTTCACTATCATTAACAAAAGGTGCCTTTACCTTGCAAATGACTTGGAAGCTATCTCCTTCAGCAGTTTCTAATGCAAAATTGCCATTCGGTAATTCAGCAATTATTTTATCTACACGTTCAGCTGAAACTTCTTCCGTATGTGTAAACTCGAATTTATCACCAAATGGAGAGGTAACATCAAATTCTTTCACCTTTTTTACTGCCGTATTCATCATATCCATAAAGAGTGAACCAATTTGTGATAAATCTTTACGGAAATCTCGCATTTCTTCTTGGAAATATTCGGAGAAATCTTCGTCTTTTTGCGATTGTTGTTCGTTTTGACTCTCATCTTTAAATACTGACTCTTTTTCAGTTGTGGAATACTGGTCCTCATTTACTACATCATTCATAACATTTTGAGTGGACTTGCTAGGTTGCTCTAATGCTTCTAATAATGTAATCGCCTCTTGCGCTGAAATTGTTCCTTTTTCTACAAGTTCTAAAATTCGTTGACGTTCATTTTGCATAATAAAAATAGCCTCCCTCAGTTCGTTATATTATTTATACGATTCAATTTGTGAAAAGTTTCACCATAAAAATGAAAATATTGGAGATATACCTTTTTTAGGCTCATTACCAATAGCGTGGGGTTGATTTCCGTTCCGGCTGGGCGCTTTGTTGCTGTCGCTTCGCTTTCGCACAGTTAAAACCATTTGTAGCTGCCGCTTCGCTTTCGCTACAGAAAACATTTGTAGCTGCCGCTTCGCTTTCGCACAGTCAAAACATTTGTAGCTGCCGCTTCGCTTTCGCACAGAGCAGAGCTTCCTGGGGGCGTCCGATGAGCCGCTTTTGTTGTTGCTGTCGCTACGCTTTCGCACAGAAAACATCCGCTGCGCTGCAGGGTCTCGGGCCAACAGATGTTTTTTGCGCGAAAGCGTGAGTGCAACGTAGCGACAGCAGCACACTTTTGAAGTTTATCGACTAACTTTTACGTTTTATCACCCAACTTTTAATTTTTATCGACATCCGCCTTCGCAGTATGCCCCTTATCGTAAAAAAATTCGCAAATCTCCTTAGGAAATTTGCGAACTTTTTGGGACTTTATTGAGAAGCCTTTGTTAAAACAGCTTCCATACGTAGACGATCTCTTGTTAATATCGGTTTTAAATATTTCCCAGTATAAGAGCCACTTACTTCAGCGACCTCTTCTGGTGTGCCTGTCGCAACAATAGTACCACCTTTATCGCCACCTTCTGGCCCTAAATCGATAATGTAGTCTGCTGTTTTGATGACATCTAAATTATGTTCGATTACTAGCACAGAATCGCCATTTTCTACAAGACGCTGTAAAACAACCAGTAAACGTGCAATATCATGCGCATGTAGGCCCGTTGTCGGCTCATCTAAAATATAGAATGATTTACCTGTTGAACGACGGTGTAATTCAGAGGCTAATTTCACACGCTGTGCCTCACCACCGGATAGCGTTGTAGCAGGCTGTCCTAATTTCATATAGCCTAATCCTACATCCACGATCGTTTGTAGCTTACGCTGGATTTTCGGAATATTTTCGAAGAATACTACTGCATTTTCAATCGTCATATCTAAAATATCTGCAATGCTCTTATCTTTATATTTCACTTCAAGCGTTTCACGGTTATAACGCTTCCCATGACAGACTTCACATGGCACGTAAACATCTGGTAGGAAATGCATTTCAATTTTTATAATACCATCACCACGACAAGCCTCACAGCGGCCTCCCTTAACGTTGAAGCTAAAGCGACCTTTTTTATAGCCACGTACCTTTGCTTCATTTGTTGTTGCAAAAACATCTCGAATATCATCAAAAACGCCTGTATACGTAGCTGGATTAGAGCGAGGTGTACGACCGATTGGTGATTGGTCAATATCAATTACCTTTTCGAGCTCATCAATTCCTGTTACTTCTTTATGTTCGCCAGGTTTCACTTTTGAACGATTAAGCTTTTGAGCTAATGACTTATATAAAATTTCATTAATAAGCGTTGATTTTCCTGACCCCGAAACACCTGTTACAGCAACGAATAAGCCAAGTGGTACATCAACTTTTACATTTCTAAGATTATTTTCCTTGGCACCTTTAATCGATAATTTGCGCCCATTCGGGTTGCGTCGCTCAATTGGCAATGGAATAAACTTCTTGCCACTTAAGTATTGCCCTGTTAATGACTTTTCATGTTCCATTACTTCCTGGGGTGTCCCGGCCGCTACAATTTGACCACCATGCACACCTGCACCAGGACCAACATCAATGAGATAATCAGCCGCCAGCATTGTGTCTTCATCGTGTTCAACAACAATAAGCGTATTGCCTATATCACGCATATTTTGCAATGTACTGATAAGACGGTCATTATCACGTTGATGCAAGCCGATTGATGGCTCATCTAAAATATAGAGAACGCCCGTTAAACGCGAGCCGATTTGTGTCGCAAGGCGAATTCGCTGAGCTTCTCCACCTGAAAGTGTCCCTGCTGCTCGACTTAACGTTAAATAATCTAACCCTACATTGACTAGGAAGCCCAGTCGTTCTTCAATTTCACGTAAAACAAGTCGAGCAATTTTCATATCCTTTTCTGATAAATCTAGCTCTTTGAAAAATGTATCAGCTTCCTGAATCGAATACTGTGTAACTTCACCAATATGCTTATCTGCTAATTTTACAGCTAATGTTTCAGGCTTTAAGCGATAACCTTTACAAGATGGACATGCTTGCTGCGCCATATATTTTTCCATTTGTTCACGCACGTAGTCAGATGTTGTCTCTTTAAAACGGCGCTCCACATTTCGGACAACACCTTCGAATTCAATCATTTGATCTCGCACATTGCCAAACTCATTTTCATAATGGAAGTGGATTTTATCTTTACCAGAACCATATAAAATTTTATCCATCTTTTCTTTCGGAAGATCCTTTACTGGAACGTCCATTGGAATATCATAATGATCGCACACAGCCTTTAATAATTGTGGATAGTATTGAGAGCTTGTTGGTTCCCACGGTGCTATAGCATGCTCTAATAAACTACGGTCCCAATCAGGCACTACTAAATCAAGATCTACCTCTTGTGTTGAGCCTAAACCATCACAGCTTGGACAAGCTCCAAACGGACTATTAAATGAAAACATGCGAGGCTCTAGCTCCCCGATTGAAAATCCACATAAAGGACAAGCATGATGCTCACTAAATAATAATTCCTCATGTTCCATCACATCGACAAGTACACGCCCATCTGCCAAACGTAATGCTGTCTCTAAAGAATCACTAAGACGTGCCGCGACACCTTCCTTCATCACAACACGATCGATGACTACTTCTATTGAGTGCTTTTTGTTTTTATCAAGTTCAATAGCATCATCTAAATCACGTAGCTCACCGTCGATACGTACCCGAACAAAGCCTTGCTTTTTTAAATCTTCCAGTAGCTTTACGTGCGTTCCCTTACGCCCTGATACCATCGGAGCAAGCAACTGCATTTTCGTTCTTTCCGGATAAGTTACTAAACGATCGACCATTTGCTCAATCGTTTGGGACGTAATTTCAATACCATGATTTGGACAAATAGGTTTACCGATGCGCGCAAATAGCAAACGTAAATAATCATAGATTTCTGTTACTGTCCCAACTGTAGAACGTGGGTTACGGCTCGTCGTTTTTTGATCGATTGAAATAGCAGGAGATAATCCCTCTATCGCATCGACATCTGGTTTATCCATTTGACCAAGGAATTGACGAGCATAAGCTGAAAGGGATTCAACATAACGACGTTGGCCCTCGGCATAAATCGTATCGAACGCTAATGATGATTTCCCTGAGCCCGATAACCCTGTTAGCACGACTAATTGATCGCGTGGAATTGTGACATTGATATTTTTTAAATTATGAGCGCGTGCACCTTGCACGACAATTTCAGTATTTTTCACAAGCCATTCACCCTTCTACCTTCAATTCAAATATTGTATCGCGCAGCTCAGCAGCACGTTCGAAATCGAGTGCTTTTGCCGCTTCCTTCATTTCTACTTCCAGCGTTGCAAGTAATTGCTCTCTTTCCGCCTTCGTCAGCTTCTTACCTTTTGTTGCCTTCGTTACATAAGACTCTTCTTCCTCTGCCACCTGTGTCGCACGAATAACATCAGGAATTTTCTTAACAATCGTTTTCGGTGTAATGCCGTGCTCTTCGTTATAGGCCATTTGCAGTGTTCGACGACGCTTCGTTTCCTCAATCGCCTTTTTCATCGAATCTGTCATATTATCTGCGTACATAATGACATGACCATTGGCATTACGTGCAGCACGTCCAATTGTTTGAATGAGTGAGCGCTCTGAACGTAAAAATCCTTCCTTGTCAGCATCTAAAATTGCCACAAGCGAAACCTCAGGAATATCTAGCCCTTCTCGCAATAAGTTAATGCCGATTAAAACATCATAAGTACCTTTGCGCAGCTCGCGAATAATCTCAATGCGCTCTAGCGTCTTAATCTCGGAATGCAAGTACTCCACCTTTAAACCCATTTCCTTCAAATAAGCCGTTAAATCCTCTGACATTTTTTTCGTCAATGTTGTAACAAGCACTCGTTCATTACGAGCAATACGACCTTGAATCTCATCGATTAAATCATCTATTTGCCCTTCAATAGGACGGACGTCAATTTGTGGGTCAAGTAGCCCTGTTGGACGAATAATTTGCTGCACCATTTCAGGAGAATGCTCAAGCTCATACGGGCCAGGTGTTGCTGATACATAAATAGCTTGATGTATATGTTTCTCATATTCTTCAAAACGTAAAGGGCGGTTATCTAGTGCTGATGGCAAACGGAATCCATGCTCAACTAGCACACCTTTACGTGCTTGGTCACCGTTATACATCCCTCTAACCTGTGGTAACGTAACGTGACTTTCATCGACAACAAGTAAAAAATCCTCAGGAAAATAGTCAAGTAGCGTATATGGAGTTGCCCCCGCTTCACGCAATGTTAAATGGCGCGAGTAGTTTTCGATACCTGAGCAAAAGCCCATTTCACGCATCATTTCTAAATCGTAGCGAGTACGTTGCTCTAAACGCTGTGCCTCTAACAATTTATCCTCTGCACGTAAAAGAGTTAAACGCTCCTCCAATTCTTTTTCAATATTTTCAATGGCCTTTAGCATTTTTTCTTCTCGTGTAACGAAGTGGGATGCTGGGAAAATAGCTACATGATCACGGTCCGCTAATATTTCACCTGTTAACGCATCTACCTCACGAATTCGATCGATCTCGTCCCCAAAAAACTCCACGCGAATACAATGCTCATCACGGGATGCAGGGAATATTTCCACTACATCGCCACGTACCCGAAACGTCCCACGTGTAAAACTCACATCATTACGCTCGTACTGTACATCGACCAGTTTTCGAAGCAACTGATTACGTTCAATTTCCATTCCAGTCCGCACCGATACGACCATTTCACGATATTCTTCTGGAGAACCTAGACCATATATACAGGACACGGATGCTATAATAATGACATCATCACGCTCGAATAATGCAGATGTTGCAGAGTGACGCAACTTATCAATTTCATCATTAATGCTTGAATCTTTCTCGATGTAAGTATCCGTCTGCGGTACATATGCCTCTGGCTGAAAGTAATCATAGTAGCTGACAAAGTATTCAACTGCATTATTAGGGAAGAATTCTTTAAACTCACTATATAATTGACCTGCTAATGTTTTATTATGTGCCATAATAAGCGTCGGTTTTTTTACTTGTTGAATGACATTAGAAATCGTAAACGTTTTTCCTGTTCCTGTTGCACCGAGCAACGTTTGATGACGTTTACCTGCACGTACACCCTCCACTAATTCCGCAATTGCCTGTGGTTGATCTCCACCAGGCGTATATGGCGCTTGTAAATCAAATGTTTGCACACATGTCCCCGTCCCTTCCTACCAATTTGATACATATATTTTAGCATAGCATAATTTAAATTTCGAACATTTAACGAACGAATGTTTGTAAAAAAAATTTCCGTTTGCTCTCTTTAAGGTCATTGCGATAGAACGTATGTACTAATGACAACCTATTTATCAATAGATTACCCTTTCCAAATGTTAGCTAATCGACATGGGAAAATGTAAATGCATTACCTTAGAGGGAATCTCGGGTTATTACCGGTAAACCTGATCAATGGCGCAAAAATAGCAAAAAAATCCCGCTCTCCAATAAGCGGAGAGCGGGCTCGTCATATTATTCACTTGCATCTTGGTGTAAGGTTATTAGTTCGGCTGCGTATAGATGAAATGCATTTTCATCTTTTTCATCGAGTGCTCTATCTATCAGAACCATGAGCTGCTCTTCACGATGCATACGCTGGATATGATTTAAAAATAAATCTAAATAAATCTCGTTTAATAATTTCTCTGCCTCATCAACTTTCTTTGACTGACCAACGGCTTTTAGAAAATCTGTATACGAATAATATTTATCCAACGATCTCACCTCGATCCTTTTCTAAATTATAAGAAAATTGACGTTAAAATGCAATGCTTAAGAACTGAAAATCACTTCGATTTACTATTAATCTCGTGCAATTTCAAGCAATTTCTTTATATAAAAGCTTGAAATATCAACGGTTTTCTCCTTTTGTCTATACTTTCAGAATTCAATTTTATGTTCTACACTTCAATAACAAATAGAAAAAGGAGGTTTACATAAATGTCGGCAAACTACATCAATGGGTATTTAATGTCTTTCAACACCTATTTACTTCAGCCAGTGCAGTATGATTCTAAAATTTTCACACGAGTCATTGATAAGCATAATGAGCTTATCGTCACGCGGAAACCAATGCATATATTACGAAAATCTTGTATCTCACTCGGCACAACCTATGAAGCAGCAAGACATTCTGCCAAACGCTTTTTCGGCAATCAACATAAGCTTCCAATCGTTGTTGCTTATGATTATGGTTATCCTTGTATTTTTCTACCAACCTATTCTCCAAACTCTATCCACAATATTTGGATTGGACTTCACGCCATTTCGAATATTGTAGCGAGTAAAACGGGCTGTATCGTTACACTGAAAAATGATAAACAGATTGAGCTACCTATTCAATATGCTTCGATCAGCAAGCAATTTGTCAATGCATCGATGCTCTATAAACATTACATGAATGAACGCAAGGAGATTAGCCAAGACGCTCCGTACCATCCACCTTTTTAACTTCTTTCAGCAAAATATCTTTTGATCGAAAGCGTAGCGACAGGTACAGGGGTGAGATAAATACGGTTTTAAGTCACTTATCAGGGGGGTTCCAACATCCGCTGATAAACCTCCGGCGGATATCACAAAGCCGATTCCGGATGCAATTATACCGATGCACAATTGATTTAGAAACTAAAAAACCCCTCAAAGCACAATTTTATTGTGTCTCTGAGGGGCTTTCATTAGCCGATTTTTGAACGTAAATATGCATTAATGAATGGATCAACATCACCATCCATCACAGCTCCTACATTACCTGTTTCTTCATTTGTACGATGATCTTTCACCATTGAATATGGATGGAATACATAGGAACGAATTTGTGAGCCCCAGCCGATTTCCTTCTGTTCACCACGGATTTCATCTAGCTGTGCCTGCTGCTTATCGATCTCTAATTGATAGAGTTTCCCTTTTAACATTGTCATTGCTTTTTCACGGTTTTTAATTTGTGAGCGTTCAGCCTGACATTGTACGACAGTACCAGTTGGAATGTGCGTAATACGAACAGCTGAATCTGTCGTATTAATATGCTGACCACCTGCACCTGTTGCACGATACGTATCAATTTTTAAATCCTCTGTACGAATATCAATTTCAATATTGTCATCGAATTCAGGCATAACATCACAAGAAACGAACGATGTATGACGACGACCCGAAGAGTCAAACGGTGAAATACGTACTAAACGATGGACACCTTTTTCTGCTTGCAAATAGCCATAAGCATTATGACCCTTAATGGACAATGTTACAGATTTAATTCCTGCTTCATCGCCTGGAAGATAATCAACTGTTTCGACTTTAAAGCCACGTTTTTCCGCCCAGCGTGTGTACATACGAAGCAGCATCGAGCCCCAATCCTGAGATTCCGTACCACCTGCTCCTGGATGTAGCTCTAAAATTGCATTATTTTGATCGTATGGACCGCTTAATAGTAATTGCAGCTCAAAATCGCCCATTTTTTGCTGGAATTCTACTAATTCATTGCCTAGCTCCTCCTGCAATTCTTCATCAGGCTCTTCGCGCAATAGCTCTAACGTCATATCTAGGTTCTCATATGTTTCCAATAAATCTTTATACTCATTAACAGTTGCCTTTAAGCCATTACTCTCATTAATGATTACCTGTGCCCCTTGCTGATCATCCCAGAAACCTGGCTCAAGCATCATTTCATCTAATTCTTGAATACGTGCCTCTTTGTTTTCTAAGTCAAAGAGACCCCCTAAAATCCGCCAATTTTTTGGCTGAAGTGTCTAACGCGTTACGTACATCTGCTAATTCAATCATTGTTAAATCCTCCGAACGTTATTTATGGGGCAAACTTTTAAAATACTGATACTTCATTAAAGCCCCGATCTCTTTATTATAACGTTTTTACGGCGGAAAACATACTTTTTTACAACCTCAGCATTCGTTTTAGTCTTTTTCAGCTTCATCCTCAAAGATAACATCGTTTGCCATACGTTGGAATACTTTACTTTGATCATATTGAACTAATAAATTTTTTGTTCGTTTTTCCAGTTTATATTTTAGTAGAAAAGCTCTTTGAATTCTGTTTTCAAATGACCTAACACTTAGATCCACATTAGTTTCATAGCCGTTCATAAAAATTACTTTTGTATTCTTTTTATCGATAGCTAGATAGTCCTGAATATGATGAACAGCAAACCATTTACAGTCACGTCGTAAATAAGACTTACTTGGAAACCATACAATATTGCTTTGTTCATGAACAACTATTGGATTTTTATTCAACTTTCCAAGTATCATTCTCGATCCATCAAAAGCCCCTCTTAAGCTAGAACCGAAATAACGTAGATTATAATCCATTAATTTTGTCGGCGCTAATTTTGATATATATTCGCGATCCCTTTCTATTACACGTGTACCCAAGTTACCATGTGCATCATACTCCGGTATATACAGCATCGTTTTACTACTCATAATGTCATCATTATGCATGTCAATCCTCCTCAAAATTGTATGTTTTTCTAGTAAAGAGAAAAATACTAATAAATATATTGGTAAACGCCAATGTATTTCCTCGAGGATTATAATCTATATCCATAAATCCCCCCTTTATTTAAAAATAGACTCAAATACCCAAAACTTTTCAACTATTCACATATTTATAATAAATCACAAGAAAGTTATAAACATTACCCTTTTCATTGAACTATTTACCTATTGTTGTAGTATCATATACCTCTTTTTCTAATTTTCTGAGATTTGAAAACTACTTAACTTGCGGTTGCTATAGTATAGCTAGCAGCAGGCGGATCCGTGAAAAGATCCTAAAACATCGAAAAAAAGACCATTTTAACATACAGTTAAAATGATCTTTTTCGAATATTATTGAGCTGCACCATGGCAGTTTTTAAATTTCTTACCGCTTCCGCATGGACATAAATCATTACGCCCGACATTTTCAGCTTTACGGACAGGTTGCTTTTTCGGAGCTGAGCCGCCATCCTCTTTCGGATTAACAGCTTGACCTTTTGCAACTTCTTCACGCTCTAAATTATTATGGATTTCTGCCTTCATCGCATATTTTGCTACATCTTCGCGAATGGAAGCGACCATATCCTCAAACATAGCAAAGCCCTCTTGTTGATACTCACGAAGTGGATCATTTTGACCATATGCACGAAGATGGATACCTTGACGTAGCTGATCCATCGCATCAATATGATCAATCCACTTTGTATCAATTGAGCGAAGTAAGATTACCTTTTCAAATTCACGCATACGTTCTGGTGTAAGCTGTTCTTCTTTTTCATTATAACGCGTTTGAACAGCGTTTGAAATTAGCTGGTTAATCTCTTCTGCGGATTTACCTTGGAAATCTTCCACCTTTAGATCGCCTTCATCTAATAGATTTGCTGATACAAAGTCATCAATTGCTTTTAAATGCCAATCTTTTTGCTCACCTTGCGTATACATTGCGACAACGTTGTCGATCGTTTCTTGAATCATAGACTCAACAAGTACACGCATATTTTCTGTTTCTAATACGTCGTAACGCTCTTTATAAATAATCTCACGTTGCTGACGTAACACATCATCATATTGTAATAAGCGTTTACGAGCATCGAAGTTATTACCTTCAACACGTTTTTGAGCTGATTCTACTGCTCTTGAAACAACTTTAGATTGTAATGGCTGTGAATCATCCATCCCTAATTTCATCATCATGTTCTTCATATTATCGGAGCCAAAACGACGCATTAATTCATCTTCTAGTGATAGATAGAATTGAGTAATCCCTGGGTTCCCTTGACGACCAGAACGACCACGCAGCTGATTATCGATACGACGAGATTCATGACGCTCCGTACCAATTACCGCTAAACCACCAAGCTCCATTACACCTTCACCAGGCTTAATGTCTGTACCACGGCCAGCCATGTTTGTTGCAATTGTTACTGCACCTTTTGTACCTGCATTCGCAATAATTTCAGCTTCACGCTCATGGTTTTTCGCGTTTAAGACGTTATGTGGGATTTTATGTTTATCCAATAAATTCGAAATTATTTCAGACGTTTCAATTGCGACAGTACCAACAAGAACTGGTTGTCCAGCTTTATGGCGCTCTGCAATATCTGCCGCCACCGCTTTATATTTCCCTTCCATCGAAGCAAAAATTAAGTCTGGACGGTCATCACGAGCAATCGGCTTATTCGTAGGAATCGCGACAACATTCATATTATAAATATTACGGAATTCCTCTTCCTCTGTTTTCGCAGTACCTGTCATACCCGAAAGTTTTTGATACATACGGAAGTAGTTTTGGAACGTAATTGTCGCCATCGTCATCGATTCATTTTGAATCTCTACACCCTCTTTGGCCTCGATTGCCTGATGTAGTCCATCTGAGTAACGGCGACCTTTCATTAAACGACCTGTAAAGCCGTCAACAATAATGATTTCACCATCTTGTACAACATAATCAACATCATTATGCATACTGACATGTGCCTTTAACGATTGGTTAATCGCATGGTTTAAACGCACATGTGTTAAATCAAATAGATTATCTATGCCAAATGCTTTCTCTGCTTTTTCAACACCAGCATCTGTTAACGTAACACCTTTTGTCGACTCTTCATATGTGTAATCTGTTTCTGCACTTAACATACGAACAAACGCATTCGACTGTTTATATAGCTGCGCTGATTTCCCAGCCTGACCCGAAATAATTAATGGCGTACGCGCTTCATCAATTAAAATCGAGTCAACCTCATCGATTACTGCAAAATGCAGCGGACGTTGTACACGTTCTTCTTTATAAAGCACCATATTATCACGTAAATAGTCAAAGCCTAGCTCATTGTTTGTACTATACGTAATATCCGCTTCATAGGCTGCACGTTTTTCTTCTTTTGATAGGCTGTTCAAGTTTAAACCAACCGTTAAGCCTAAGAAATTATACAAATGCCCCATTTCTTCAGCATCACGACTCGCCAAATATTCGTTGACTGTCACAACATGTACGCCTTTACCAGTAATGGCATTTAAGTAAACAGCCATTGTAGCTGTTAACGTTTTACCTTCACCGGTTTTCATTTCCGCAATATTACCTTCATCTAATGCCGCAGCACCCATAATTTGCACACGGAATGGGTACATCTCTAACACACGCTTTGAGCCTTCTCGACAAACCGCAAAAGCTTCCGCACGAATCGACTCTAAACTCTCTCCGTCCGCATAGCGTTTTTTAAACTCTTCTGTTTTCGCTTGTAATTGATCATCTGAAAGCTGTTCCATTTGAGAAGCGAATCCCTCAACCTGGTCAGCGATTTTTTCTAATTTTTTTACTTCACGTTTATTGAAATCAAATAATTTATTTAATAGGTTTACCATGAATTTTTTCACTTCCTATATAGTCTCAGCTTCCATTTTACCATTGTATAACAGATTCATGCAAACAGAGTCCCTAGCATGAAAGGAAATCATATCAATTACGCCTTGGCATAATTGTTGTTGCTGTCACTACAAATAAACAATGCCATCCGAATTTTGAATTGTGTTTAGGCCAGGTAGATGTTTTTTGTGCGAAAGCGCAGTGCTAACGTGGCGCAGCGACTGATGCTTTTTGTGCGAGAGCACAGCGCTAACGTGGCGCAGCGATCGATGCTTTTTGTGCGAGAGCACAGCGCTAACGTGGCGCAGCGATCGATGCGAAAGCGTAACGGTAGCAGCACCGACGCAGATCCTTTAGCCGTTATCTTAGGAAGCGACGGTGGTAGGCTAACATCCTTATGGTGACTCCTTTCAAAATCCGTGATATCTGCCAGGGGCTTATCTTATATATTTGCATTCATCCTACTACTATTGAGGGGATATTTGGAAAATAAAAAGGCTCCCGCTTTCCGCGAGAGCCCTTGTGCATATTAAAGTTTAAGTTGTTTCAATTAAGCCATATTTACCGTCTTTGCGTTTGTAGACGATATTTGTGCCGTTTGATTCTGCATCTGTAAAGATATAGAAATCATGCCCTAGCATATTCATTTGTAAGACAGCTTCTTCTTGATCCATCGGTTTTAGATCAAATTGCTTTGTGCGAACAATAGAGTATTCGTCTTCCTCTGTTGACGCATCTGCTGCTGCCTGAGAAGTAGCAAAATAAAGGCCTGTACCTTCACGCTCACGGAATTTACGGTTTACTTTTGTTTTATGCTTACGGATTTGACGTTCTAATTTATCAACGATTAAGTCAATTGCCGCATACATATCATTATGACGCTCTTCTGCACGAAGAGTTAAGTTCTTCATTGGAATTGTAACTTCCACTTTAGTTTGCTTGTCATTATAAACCTTTAAATTTACGTTAGCGTTGGCGTTAACATCTTCGTTAAAATAACGTTCAACTTTCTCGACTTTGTTCTCAACATACTCTCGAATAGCTGGAGTTACCTCAATATTTTCACCGCGAATGTTAAAGTTTAACATGTAAACTCCTCCTTTATAACTGCTATACTTTATACTTCTACACAAGTGTACGAAATTCCTCTAAAATAATTATCTTTTTTTCAAAAAAATTTTTCCTGCAATAATAATGTGTAGCATTTGCCTCCGCTGATGAATGTTTCACTTTATAAATGAATGCTATTTAGTTTTGCCTCATCAGCTTCTCTTCTTCGGCGTAGTTTCAACTCTTCGACAATCAAATCCTCCACCGATTCTTGATCATTAAAATTCACGCCATATTGTTTACCCTTGCCAAAAGGGCGGCTCCAAATTATTTCACCATAAGCTCGTACCTCTATAGTATCAAGAACAAATCGTAAATCTAAAGGCGGAGGATTAACACCTAAATCTACTTCAGTAAACATCTTTAAACCTCGTGGACTAATATCAAGCAAATCAGCCATTGCCGTTTGCGCTTGATTCACTCTTCCATCCTCATATATCGCAAAAGTCATTTTAACAGGCTCATCGAACTTAAATCGAAAGCCTTCTTGGCGCTTAAATATCATATACCCACCCCAATACTATTCAAAACATCTATTTAGCTTGATTATGACACGATGCATGTTTTACATCTAGAGGGAATAAGTAACATATTATACAGGATAAAGACCTATTTTATGAACAAATCAATTATGCCTCGGCATAATTGCGTCCGGAATCGGCTTTGTGCTTGCACAAAGAACTCCATTCCGATTTCCGTGGTATCCGCCGGAGGCTTTAACTCATTTCAGCGGATGTTTGTACACCCGCTGAAATGAGTTAAATGTTTCCCTTTTGTATGATATAAAATCCCTTGTCTCGTATTTCTTGCAAAGAAAAGAGACCATCATGAATGGATGGCCTCTTTGTTGTCTAAATTTGTCCAGTGTTTCCCTGACCGAATTGCTGTTGTCGATTAATGCGAATAACTTCTTTCCATGTATCACGGAATTCCGTCACTAATCCCTCAACTTCTTCAATAATAGCGACATCATTTTTAATGTTTGCCTCTACTAAACGACGATTCATATATTCATAAAGAGCTAACATATTTTTTGACATCTCGATATCCATATTCAATGTTGCCATGAGCTCGCTAATAATCGCTTGCGCCTTTTGAAGATTCGCATTTTTTTCTTGGATATTTTTTTCTTTAATCTCATGTTTCGCCTTATAAAGAAACTTTAAACAACCATTATAAAGCATTAACGTCAATTCACCAGGGGAAGCAGTGGTAACACTATTTTGTTTATACGCATTTTGTGCTGTTAGATTTGCTGCCAATAAAGGACAACTCCTTTGAAAGGTTACTTATTTACTAGTTTAAACCATTTTATGAAGAAAAGCTAATTAGCAATTACAGCTCGGCGGAATTACGTCTAGATTGTGAAATATTTTATCACAATTCATCTAATATCCATCCAGTTTTATCTTCCATTGAGCTGGCGGCGTCCACCAGGCTAATTGAAGATAAAATATTAATTCTTTTTGTCATAATACATGCCATCCATCACTCGAACATCCGAGTATGGATTGAAGTATTGCTCTTCACTTTTTTTCGTTTTCTGTAGGTTTGCCATATCTTGCTTTACGGCACTCATGACAGCAGCCAATCGTTCTTTTATTCCATTATCTAATTCAAGTAACGTTCCATGAATGCGATTCTGTCCGTCAAATTGAAACCCTTCTTGAACCAAATCCTCAATAATCTTTCCACGCTTGTCTAACATACTGTTGATTTTATCAATATATTCGTCGCGATCTTCACCTTTTGGAATATCTCCCAAAAGTTTGAATAAATTAGCTGACACCTGCAATAGTTGTTCTATTAGTTGCATATCAATCTCCTACCTTGCCTCTAATTTAGAAGCCTCCTCCAGAACCTTGCATGAACATACCAGATTGCTGGTTTGCTTTATTGATTGCTGTCTCCATGGCTGTGAATTGTTTCCAATAACGTTGTTCTACACTTACCAAGCGTTTTTGCATTCTTTCAATACGTGTATCTAAATCAATCATACTTTTACCAATATTATATTGGTGATCAGTCATTGTTGAACGGCCAGCTTTATTCTCAATTTTCAATTTGAAGTCGTCAATTGAATCTCTTAAACGTTGTGCAATTCCACGTGAATCAACAGTTTTTGATTGTCCAGTAACAGGATCAATGATAGTATCTTTTGCCTTTCCCGTCTGCGTAAATATTTGGGCTACTTGATCTGGATTTTTTTCTAATGCCGCACGTAATTTAGTCTCATTAATTTCTAATGTACCACCATCACTAACTTTAGAGGACGTTGTTATCCCAATTTCTGATAACGAGTCAATTGTACTATCGCTTAATCCACCTATTGCTCCCGTAAAGTTCATTCGCATTTTAGATAAACCATCTCTTAAAATTTGATCATTTCTTAATAAACCGCTCCTTGCTTTCTCTTCCCATAACTTAATTTCACTTTCAGACATTTTTTCTCTTTGCTCACTTGTTAACGGAGCATAGTCACGATATTTAGTTTCTTTTAAAGAGCCATTTAGTTCGTTTACTAAACCATTGTAAGTAGTTACAAACTCCTTAATTTTTGTCATCATCGAATCAATGTCATTGGAAGCTGACACTGAAACGCCTTGTGTAGCAGGGTTGTAATCAGTATTAAATGTACCATTCAGCTTAACAGAATAACCTTGAATATTTATTGTATTAGATTGACTTTCCATTTCCAAATCATTAATTTTATATTTAGCATTTGTTCCTTTTCCAGATAAGTTAACCGTTGCTTCTCCTGATGGGGGGCTACTAACAAATCCAAGTTTATTGAATAGCTCAAAGCCGGAATTATCAATGCTTTCAGATTGATCTTCATTCACCATTTTCACACTTTTCAATTGAATATCAGCATCTACATTCTCATTATTTGTTCCAGTATTATTAGCTGAAATAGACATTTGTCCATTAGAGAATAATGCAGTTACTCCTGCACCAGATGAATTAATTCGTTTAATAAGAGAATCAACTGTATCTGTTGCTTTAAATTCAATAATAGTATCTTTCATTTTACCATCAGCTTGAACAGCACTTATTTTAAATTTACCATCATTTAATAGACCTAAATGTTGTAGTGTGGTACTTGATGTAGGTGACTCTGAAGTTCCACCATGTGTAGCAATCTCTACTTGAGAAAAAGCTTTTGAGGAAGCACCTACAGTTTGTGCTACACCAAGTTTACCTAAATCTGTTTGGCTTCCATTATCAAATTGTAATGTTTCACCATCTTTCGCTTTAATATTTAATTTACCTGTTTTTGCATCAAATGAAGCATCTAAGCCCTCTGCGTTTAAATCCTTTACTAAATCTCCTATAGTCTTGTTAGGATCAATACTTACCGTTTTAGGTGATTCACCACCGATAGAGAAGGTTAAACTAGATCCGTTAATACCCAACTCACCTAAAGTTGTAGACGATTTAGCTAATATTTCTTTAGTTCCATCATTTGGATCTTTTATTTTAATTTCAGATGATGTATAAGATGTTGAAAAACCTAACTGGTCTCTCAAAAATGCAGCGCTATCTGCATCTGCTACCTCTACTTTTTTACCTTCAAAAGAACCTAGTGAAAATTTCCCTGTTTTTTCATCATAACTTGCCTTCTCGAAACCAGCATCTTTTAATTGTTGTACTAATCCTGAGACAGTAGTTGTGGAATCAATATTTATGTTTTGATTTACACCATCAATTTTAAAATTAACTTGAGTCGGCACAGAAAGATTGTTATCAATACTTGCTAGTATATCTGTTCCTACCGCATTTCTATAAGTTGTCTGTTCTGCTGTTTTGGCACCTGATGTTGCCGCAGTAGCAAGTGATTGAACTCCTTGAATATTTAAAGAACTCGAAGCACCTGAACCAGCAGTAATGGATACTTTATCTGCATTAGCACCAGATATTGTAGTAGATTTTTTTACAAAGTTACTAGACATTATAAAATTATCGAACATATTTTTACTAAATGTATCTATTTTTGTGTTTACACTTCGATAAGCATCTCGTTGCCATTCATATTTTGTTTTTTGCTGCTGTAATTTGTACAAAGGTGCGCGTTCTGCCGACATAAGTTTTGCTACGATACTATCTATATCCATCCCTGAGGCTAATCCGCCAATTCTTGAAACCATATTTACATCCTCCTAATTTTACTTAAATTTTTTCGTCTACTATCATTCCCACCATTTTCTGCATTTCATAGAAAGCATCTAATAATTTTTTGGGTGGAATTTCCTTTACTACTTCTTCGGTATCACGATTTACAATCGTTACATAATAACGTTCCAAACCCTCGTGATAAATAAATTTCGAAGAACTGTTATTGATTTCTAAAAATTCATTTACAACATCAACTACCTGTTGCAGTTTATTTTTTGAAACTTCTTGTTCTTCCCCGGTAGAAGTTGCTTTTTCTTCTAATGGTTTAGTGATTGTTTCCATTGAAACATTAGGCGTCATATTTTCCTGCACATTCATTGCTTTTGTATTGATTGGTTCAGTAGTCATGTCAACTGACTGTCCTTGCGATGCAATACGCATATAATTCAACCTCCTAAACTTTTCATTTCTTAACATTATTATCGGAAGGATTTTCTATTGTTTCACGTTTTTTGACAAACAATCAGCTAGAGCCTTGTTGAAAATAAAAAAAGCCTCCTGAATTTTTGTTGGAAATTAATTCAAGAGGTTAAAATTTTATAAAAAAATTATTTAATTATTTTACGCATAAAATCTTCAATGTTAGCTAGAGTTTCATCTGCCTCTGCTTTATTGTCTTTTTTTACGCTTATATAAACTTTACATTTTGGTTCTGTCCCAGAAGGTCGAACACAAATCCATGATCCATCATCCAGAATATACTTTAATACATCTGTTGGAGGTAATGATAATGTCTGCTTTTCCTCATTAGCCAAGTATATAAAACCACTTTTATAATCCTCTACTTCTCTAACTTTGATACCAGCCATCTCAGTTAACTTACTATTCCTTAAATACTCCATAATATGGGCTATGAGTTTTTGTCCTTCTACCCCATCATATGTAAAAGATAGTAATTTTTCTTGATAGTACCCATACTGTTTATAAAGTGAATTTAGTACACCTAATAGTGTTAAATCATGTTCAGCGTAATAGGCAGCCATTTCCGCAGTTAAAAGGGCAATTTGTACTGCGTCTTTATCTCTGACAAAGCTTCCTGCTAGATATCCATAGCTTTCTTCATATCCAAATAAAAATGAATACTCACCTGTTGATTCAAATTCAGCAATTTTCTCTGCTATAAATTTAAATCCTGTAAGAGTGTTAATAGTTTTGATATTAAAACTTTCAGCAATAGCTGTTCCTAACTCCGATGTCACAATTGTTTTTAACATGACACCATTTCTCGGTAAAGAACCTTCAAGCTTCCTTTTAGTAAGTATATAATTTAATAATAGGGCTCCAAGCTGGTTACCTGTTAATAATTGATATTCATCCTTAATAGAAATTGCTACACCTAAGCGGTCTGCATCAGGGTCTGTCGCAAGAATTAATTCCGCTCCAACTTTCTTACCAAGTGCTATCCCCATTTCAAAAGCGGGTGCTTCTTCAGGATTTGGATAATTTACTGTTGGGAAATCACCATCTTGAATAGCTTGTTCATTTACAATATAGACATTTGTAAAACCTGCCTCTGTTAAAGCACGCATTGTTGGCACAAGACCTGTACCATGCAAAGGAGTAAAGACTATGTTTATATCCTTTTTACCATTAGCATGAACAAGTGTTTTTAGAGCTACATTATACGCATCATCCAATTTTTCTAGCATCTCAATGCAATAACCCGATGTAAATAATTCATCTTTTGTGAGAGAATGAATTTTAAAAATATCTTCTACACTTTTCATATGTTCAGAGACTTCATCGGCAAATTGAGGTGTTAGCTGTGCTCCATCTGGTCCATATACTTTAAAACCATTATATTCTTTAGGATTATGACTTGCTGTAATAACTACTCCAGCATAAGCCGCTAAATATCGAATAGCAAAACTTAATTCAGGAGTTGGTCGACTTTCGCTAAAAACATAGCTTTGTATACCATGTGCAGCCAAAACTCCTGCTGTTTCATAAGCAAACTCCTGTGAAAAATGTCGTGTATCATACGCAATAACGACACCACTTATTTTCGCCGCTTCTCCCTGACATTCAATTTGACGAGCTAATCCTTCAGCTACTAAACGAATGGTATGAACATTGATACGATTCGTGCCGGCGCCTAACTTCCCACGCATTCCACCCGTACCAAAAGGAACTAACTGATAGAAATGATCTTCTATCGCTTGTTTATTATTAGCAATTTCTAGCAGTTCATCTTGATACATACTATTCGCTTTTTGTCGCCATAACTCATACAACTCTCTATGCACGAACCTTCACCACATCTTCCTTTAACAACTCTAACATTTTCTTTTTATATGCTTCTACACCAGGCTGATCAAATGGATTCACCTCAAGTAAGTTAGCACTAATAACACATGCTTTCATAAAGAACATCATCAAATATCCAACATGATATGCATCTAATTTTGGCAATTCTATACGAATAACAGGGACGCCACCTTCTTCATGTGCGAGGGCTACCCCGTCTTTTGATGTTGCATTTATATCATTCATAGATCTACCTGCTAAATAATTCAGACCATCTATATTTTCAGCAGAAAAAGGGATTTCAATATCTTCTTCAATATTGTCAAAGTGAATAAGTGTCTCAAACATTATGCGACTTCCCTCTTGAATAAACTGCCCAATAGCGTGTAAATCTGTCGAATAGTTCACAGTTGAAGGATACAATCCTTTGTTCTCTTTACCTTCACTTTCTCCAAATAACTGCTTCCACCATTCATGTAATTTATTGAGTCTCGGCTCAAACGAAGCAAGTAATTCAACGGAGTAACCCTGTTTATATAATGCATAACGATTATACGCATAATCGACAGCGCTGTTCGAATCACTAGAAAAATCTAATTCTGCTTGTCTTCCACCACGTACAAATGCTTCTATATCAATACCAGCAACAGCTATTGGTAGTAAACCTACTGGCGTAAAAACTGAATAACGTCCTCCTACTTCAGTCGGAACGATAAATTGACGATATCCTTCTTTAAGGGTTATTTTCCTTAAAATTCCTTTTTCAGCATCAGTAGTAACAATTATTCTTTTATGTGACTCCTTACCATATCGTCGCTCCATATATTTTTTCACAACTCGAAAGGCAAGCGCAGGCTCCATCGTTGAACCAGACTTTGAAATAACATTGACATAAACGTCCTTCGTATCTAAATAAGACAATAGCTGCTTTAAATACGCACCACTCATATTATTTCCAGCATATAAAATTTCGACACCATTATTAGTATGGAAATAAGGAGTTAGAGCATCAATTACCGCACGTGCACCAAGAAAAGAACCACCGACACCAATAACTAGAAAAATCTGTGCTCTTGAATTTATTTGATTTGCAACATTTTGAATCGTAAAAAGCTCTTGCATAGTAACAGGATTATAATGCTGCATGCTCGGATTTTCTGAAATTTTCATTTTAGGGAGATCAGTTAGTGGCTGAAAATTAATCATGTCGTCAACTCCTGTTAAAACAGCCTACTCTTTTTAGAGTAAGCTGTATGTTATACTACTTATTTCGGCTGTTTTAATAATTCTTTAATATTCGACACGATTATTGATAAATCTTCTACTGTCATATTTGGATGAATTGGTAATGTTAAAGCTCTTTCATACCACTTTTCAGCAATTGGACATATTCCACGTTCATAACCCAGTTCCTGATAATATGGGTGCCAATAGACAGGAATATAATGTACATGAACTCCTATATTCAAAGATCTCATTTGTTCAAACACAAACTTCCGCGATATTCCCTCAAGCTGAACCATATACAAATGCCAGCCGGAATTAGTTCCCTCTAGCTGCTGTGGAACGATAATTCCTTCTATATCTTGAAATGCCTCCGTATAAAAAGCTGCAATTTCACGACGTTGTTGGATAAACGTATCAATTTTTTTCATTTGTGATAAACCAAGTGCGGCTTGTAAATCAGTCATTCGATAATTATAGCCAAGGTCAGTCATTTCATAATACCAACCACCTTGATCAGCCGAATAGTCCGTTCGTTCAATACCATGACTATGGAATAGTTGTAATTTACGATAATAGTCCTCATTATTCGTTACAATAATACCGCCTTCAGCTGTCGTAATTGGCTTCACAGGATGGAAGCTAAACATTGTCATATCTGCCTGTGTACCAACTTTTTTCTCTTTATATTCAGCACCAAGAGAATGCGCACCGTCTTCAATCACAACTAGATTGTGTTCACGTGCGATATCTATAATGACATCCATATCAGCTGGTTGACCTGTAAAATCAACTGGGATAATTGCCTTTGTATTTGGTGTAATCTTTTTTCTTATCTCTTCAGGATTAATGTTGTAAGTATTTGCATCAATATCTGCAAAGACAACCTTTCCTCCCATATATCTAACACAGTTAGCACTGGCTGCGAAAGTAATTGGTGATGTAATAACTTCATCTCCAACACCAATCCCTGCCGCATAACAGGCTGCGTGAAGTGCTGCAGTTCCATTGCAAAAAGCAACTGCATATTGAGTACCAACATAATTGGCAATTGCCTGTTCAAACTGTTGAATTTTTGGGCCCTGTGTTAAAAAAGGTGAGCGTAATGTTTCTATAACAATTTGTATATCGTCTTCATCTATTGATTGCCTACCGTAGGAAAGAAATTGATTGAGTTTTTTCAAAGTAATAACTCCCAACTTAAAGGTGTTCCCTTTTTTACATCTTGCTTAACAGTCTTTCCAAGTACTAAATCATAGTATTTTGTTGGCAGCCCCAAACCTGGTCGAACATTTCGAAGATTTTCTTCTGTTAAAACGTCGCATGCTTTTAAGTCTTCCCCTATATATAATGAACGTCGGAATTTAGTTGAGTCCTTTTCAGCTTCTGTTGGACCATATTGAATTTGCCCTAAGCTTTGCCACGCTCGTTCAGTTTCCTCTACAAGCATTTTTAACTCCTGTGGCTCCATAGAAAATGTTGAATCCACTCCACCATCGGAACGAGAGGTAGTAAAGTGTTTCTCAATAACAGTTGCTCCAAGAGTTACTGCAGCAACCGATACACCAACACCAATCGTATGGTCTGATAAACCAATTTCAGTACCAAACAACTCTCGCATATGAGGTATAGTGGCTAAATTAGAGTTTGCAGATGTAGCAGGGTATGTACTTGTACATTTTAATAATACAATTTGATGATTTCCTTCAGCTCTCGCAGCTCGAACCGCTTCATCAAGCTCTGCTGCTGTTGCCATACCAGTAGAAATAATAATTGGTTTACCAGTGCGAGCAACTTTTCGAATTAATGGAATATCAACATTTTCAAAGGATGCAATCTTATAAGCAGGTACATTCAAAGTTTCTAAAAAATCGACAGCTGTTTCGTCAAAAGGTGAACTGAAAGCTAGTAATCCATGTTCTTTTGCACGATTAAAAATTGCCTCATGCCATTCCCAAGGGGTGTATGCTTCTTTATACAAATTATATAGGGAATTCCCTTTCCAAAGGTTCGCATCGTCTTGAATAAAAAACTCACCTGTGTGAACATCCAATGTAATTGTATCAGGTGTATACGTTTGTAGCTTTAACGCATCCACTCCAGCTTCAGCTGCTAAATCTACTAAATGCAAAGCTCTTTCTAATGATTGATTATGATTGCCAGACATTTCTGCAATAATAAAAGGCTTTGCATGCTTGCCAATTTCTTTATGTCCAATTTTAATCATGCTAACAACTCCATTATGTGTGATAACCAAGCATTTGGTTGTGGTGTGGCAGTTAATTGTAAACCAATTTTTTCATGTCGCTCCACATCTATATCGCCCAACCCATTTAACAAATGCTTATACTTATCTACTGTGACATCTTCATACCATCCTAAATTAATGACTGCCCCAAGTTGATCTGCATAGTTAGTTGTAATGAGCTGATTTTCAGCAACTATAGTACTTGAAGATGGGAGTCCAACATAGCAGCGCTCCCACATTGAACTTCCACCTGTACCAATGGAAAAATCCGCTTGCTGCATAAGCTGTGCTATATAAGAAATTTGACAATGATAATGGTAATTTCGTTCACGACAAATTTGCTCAATTTTTTCTTTATGTGCATTTCCTTTACCTACAACAACATCCACATGGGTAAAACTCAATTTTTCTAGTGCAGTCAATATTTTCGTTGTTTCATTGGTTGGATCAGTTCCCCCCATAAATACAAGAAGTCGATGAATATTTTGATTGCTCTGTCGAATTTGCTGACGAGCTTCAATAAACTCCTCACGCATAATTAAATACTTTGGACCCAGTAATTTGATACAATGCTTTGGTACAAGATTATCATAACGGTCCTTAAAGTTTGGTACAACATTTTGATCTAGTAATACATCACAATCATGCTCTCTTGCCAAATCATCAATCACTACTAGCTTTTTAGTATAAAATCGAATATTTTGTTCCCATTCCATATCAATCCCGTAATGATCAATAATATAAAGATTAGCCTGTTCAGCATTAACAATAGTTTCATATCCTTGTTGTGAAACATAATCTATCAAATTGCCCGCATGTGGCTCCATCCAAAATTGAACATGGCAACCTTTCTGCCTTAAATTATGAGCAATTGTTAAACAACGCATAACATGACCGCTTCCAATTTCTACTGATGCGTCAGTACGAATAATTATTTTTTTCATTTAATCACCGGTTTTTGTTCAATATGTGCATTTAATCTAGCAACCTGAGGTGTTGCTTTTAAATAACGAATAACTTCTAAACTTGATACAAGGGTGTTATTAAAATGCTTCGCTACTGTCGAAACCAATTTATAATCTTCCACAGTATCTAACGTTAGACGTAACTCAGGAGCTATACGGTTTGAAGGCACATTATATGTAACTGCATTGAATTCCTTAGGAAATTCATATGCATAATAAGTGACATGCTCACGATGGCGAGATTCAGTCCCCCTCTCATATATACGTAATAGTGCATCATAGGAAACGAGTTCAACCGCTAATCCACGAGAAAGCTCTCCATTCATTAATACTATGTCTTTCTGCTCCTTTTCCATTAGTGAAACAATCTCACTTGCCATTTCATAATCAAGAAAGGGACAATCTGATGTAACACGCATAACATAATCAGGTTTATAAATTTTAGAACATTGCACATATCGATCCAGTACATCATCTTCAGAACCACGGAAATAAGATACCTTATGAATTTCACACCATTCTGCAATTGCATCATCCTGTGGTAAATGACTAGTCGCAACTACTACTTCACTAACTCCTTTAATTGCTCGACACCGTTCTATATCATATGTAAGTACATCTACATCGCCAAGTTCTTTCAAAACTTTTCCAGGTAGGCGAGATGACCCCATTCTTGCTTGAATAATAACTATTGTTTTCAAATAATCACACCCTACATTACATAGAAATTTTCTATTATATTGTTCCATTGTCAACATGAACAACTGTACCTGTAATCGACTTTGCTTGATCAGAAAGTAAGAAAAGTACTGTACTCGCTACACTTGATATATCCGTTTCCTTTTTCAAAGATGTTCTTTGGTAAATACGTGCTTTTTGGTCTTCTGTCAATGCTGTACTCATACTTGTTTCCATAAAACCTGGTACAACACAGTTAGAACGGATTCCTTTGCTACCCCATTCTCTAGCAGTATTTTTAGAAAATGCTTCCATCGCTCCCTTAGATGCTGCATACATGCTCAACCCTTTATATCCCGTATGAGCACTGATAGAGGATATATGTACGATAGAGCCCTGCGTTTTATGCAATAACATATCTCTAATTGCATACTTCGATAGGTGCATAGCTGCAAATACATTCACTTGGAACATTGTCTGCAATTGTTGAACATTAAGGTTAGAGACAATGTCGTCATATGCCATAGCTGAATTATTTACGAGTCCGTATATTGATCCTATTTTACGGATCTCCTCCATATATAATTGCTTTATACCATCCACATCTGTTAAATCATATGAGAGTGGTTTGAATCGGTCTGGGTATTTTGCTAACAGTTCGCCCGCAGCATCTTCACTTGAACGGCTAATACCAATAACACCAAATTCTGTTTTAGCTAGTATTTGATGAACAATTTCCCTGCCGACTCCTCTTGAATCACCAGACACAATAATCCATTTCATTTTCTGACCTTCTTTCCCGTTCTTGTACTAGGAAGTTCATCTACAAACTTAATAATGCGTGGAACTTTCCACTCTTGTAAATGTATAGATGCATATTGTTTTATTTCTTTTTTCAACTCTTTTTCATCCATTTCCTGATTTTTGATAACGTCTGCGACAAGTAACTCACCCGTAACACTATTATTTTTAGACTTTACTAGAATATCGATAACACCTGGAACTTGCATTAGTATATTCTCTACTTCGAGCGGATTCACTTTGTAGCCTCCTACATTAACCATATCCGACTGACGTGATTGGAACTTAAAATGTGTTTCATCAACCAATTCAACAAGATCTCCAGTGTGAAACCATTCACTATCCAGTGATAGAGACTTTGAATGTCCAAGTAAAGAATGATGTATACATAATTCCTGTTGTGCTGTAATTTTCACCCACTGTTGATGCTCCAGCTTAATTTCAAAAGTATCTCTTTGTGCTGTAAATAAACTACCTGCCTCAGTCGATGCATATATATTAATCATCTTAGCATTTGGAAAAACAGCTTTTAACTTATCTTCTAAAAGTAAATCAAACTTTTCTCCACCAAATGTCACTCTTTTGACCATAGAAAACGTATTTCCTTGTACATAAGGAAGTACATTTCTATAAAAAGTTGCCGTAGATGAAATATGAGTTATCTGATATTCCTCAATTAATGCTGGTATCTTCTTCATTGACTCACCAAACATATAAATTAATGTGTTTTGATTGAGAAATGCTTGAAAAAACACTTGCAATCCAGCCATATGAGTAGGATTATAGGCAAAAGCCCAAATATCATTTTCAAACTTCTTATGGATTTTTACGTTTCTTGTAAGTGTTTGGAAAGTATGACTCATCTTTTTAGGACGCCCTGTTGTACCTGATGTATATAGAGTTAATTGCCAGTTTTCTATATCTTTCACTCGTTGCATGACTTCATCTAACTTCTGAAGATTGAGGTGTTCTTTTAGTTTTGACTTCAATGTTAACGCATTTACATCAATACCTAATTCACTTATCTCTTTTTCAGAAAAATCTCCATCTAACACTTCAATTGGATAGTCAAAAAGCAGACTGTGAACAATACCTAAGAAAACATCGTAGGGGTGATTATCCTTCACATATAAATAAGGTATTTCATATTCCTTGTTATTCAAATCCAATAGCAATTTCTGATAACTATAAGCAATATCATTATGTATTAAAAAAACATTTTCCATATTATTTCCCTTCGATTTTAACAATGATTTCACCTATTGTTTGAACGATACCGTCTTCGAAAATGTCTATATCAAATTCATCTTCAATTCGTACTGTTAATTCCGCTAACATTAAAGAGTCTAGTTGTAAATCTTCTCTTAAATCCATAGTAGCTTCTAAAGATTCAATTAATTCATATCCTGATTCTTCTCGCATTTCATTAATAATTAATAATAATTTATCCATTTATTTATTCTCCAATTCTATATTTTTACTCTTCAAATTCACATACATACTTTTGGAATTTATTTAGCTTTAGCCAATCTTCTTTTAGAAGCTCCAATAAATTCAAATCAGAGTACGAACCATTTTTTAAAATATGATCTTTATATACGCCAACCATTCTATAACCATGCATTAAATTCAACTTAATAACATTGTTATTCCCTTCCATCACTTCTGCAGTGATTTTATGAAATTCGAACTTTGAAAATATATAATTATAAAAGTATGGAGGTATAATCCCTCCATATAAGCGATACTTTTCTTCTCCTATATAAAAGCCCCAGCTCGTTCTTTTATTCACAAAATCTATATTATTTAAAGAAATTACGCCTATTGGCTTTTCCTTTATTTCAATAATCCAATAAGCATCGGTTTTTGAATTTGAAATACTTCTAAACCACTCTCTCTGTTTATCCATATCTTTTTCAATATCCGTGTTCATGAATTTAGTGACATCTTCCTGTGTTCTCCATTCCAAAACTTGTTCAAGATGCTCTTCTCTAAGTTTAATAAAGCGAATCATTTAGAACCTCCATAAGAAATTAATATTCACTAAAAAATATTCCATATTATTTATCGGATATTTTATCTAACATTGTATTTCTAGTTATATAATAACAAAAAATACGACTTCCACGTATTGTATGAAAGCCGCATTTTAGTTATTTTATTGTCTCAAGTATCTACAATCAATAATTGGAAAGTCCTGTTATATCTTCTTCTACTATATGGTCACCTATTTGTACTTCAATCAACTCTGTATCTGTGAGTGCAACTCTTTCCAATAACCATCATAGATTAAAGCAGTTATTTTAGTGAAATCCTCCCCTCTACCACTTTATAAACAAAGCTACTTTTAGGCAATCTTGAATAGTGCTCTAGTAATTCTTCATATGAATTAGGAAATCTATCTCTGCACACAAGCCATTAGATAGTGGCCATAGTCATATACCAGATCCACCTGAAAGTAGAATTAACTTCACTCTTTTCACCACACTTCTTTAATCTGTACTATATGATAATAATACTGGTCTTAGCTCACGCAAAGTAAATCTAAAAAGTGATTTATCTGTTTCACTATTTTCTATTAGCGTCATGTTATGCTTAACATCTAAATACCCTGGAAATAGCAACATAGCTTGTTCCAAATTAATAATTGCTTGCTCTTTATTGCCATTCATTGCGTAAATAACGCCTGAATTATTCAATGCTGCCCCATGGGTTACATCTGCAACAAGTATTTTTTCACATTCATCCAACGCTTCATCGAATCGTTTATCTTCAATATTAATAATAGATTTCAGAAAACAATAGCTATTATATTGTGGTGAATCTTCTAAAATCTGAGTATTCTCTAACAGTTCTTCGCATTGCTTCCACTGTTTATAACGAATTAAAAATAAAGCAAAATCCAGACTGTTTTTCTCCATTGTATAACTCCGTTTATAGAGCTTTTCTTTAATATAATCTAAACCATATTGATCCATTATTTGCTTTTCTGCATTATGTGAAGTACTCATACTAGAGGTAGTATTATTTGCATGGCGTCGAATGTAAGAAAGGGGCCTATCAATATATTCTATTGAATAGTTGCTATCTAAAAGACGAACCCATAAATCAACATCTTCTACATACTTAATTTGCGTATTAAATCCATGCATGTCATTTAAATGTTTTTTATTCACTAATACACCAGAAGGGGAAATAATTGGATTTCTTATTAAAATATCACAAAACCCTTCCGTTGAGTTTAATCGCTTCCCACTTAGTTGCGTGGAAATCACTTTAGAATTATCATCAATTTGATAATAAGCAGTATAAATTACTGAAATATCTTCTCTAACTTCTTTTATTTTAGTCAAATAAGTTTCAACTAGTTCTTCAGAACATTCATCATCGGCATCTAATAATAATATCCAATCACCGGTAGCCTCATGAATACCACTATTTCTTGCCGCCGATGCTCCGGCATTTTGTTGTGTTAGCAAAACTATTTTCGGTTCGTCCTTTTGAATCTTTTGAACGATTTTACAGGTTTGATCGACACTACCATCATCAATAATAATGATTTCATACACTTGTTCAGTTTGCCTCAATATACTTTGAATCGCTTTTTCTATATATAACTCTGCATTGAATGCAGGTATTACAACTGAAATTTTAATATTATCCACTTGTTAATCCTCCATATAAGGGTATATGAAGTGCTTATTCTCAATATAGTTATGATTTTTTAAAATTGTAGCAATTGTTTCATAGGCATGAAAAGGAGAAATTAGTATATAAATTTCGCCCTTATCGTATAAACTAGCAGGGCTCAGTACTTCTTTATCCATAACTAAACAATTTTGTTTTCGTTCATCGCTGTCAATAAAGCCTTGAAAATTCAATCCTTTATCTTTTAACGCATGATATATACTTTGTCCTGCTTCTCCTGCCCCCCAAATGAAATATCCATTTTTCGGATTTCTCATAATGAATTGAAGACATTTATCTATACTGAGTTTATGATAAAAATATGTATTCTTTAAATACTTATCATATGAGTATTCTATTGAATCAAAACCATTTTTTAAAGCACTTTTATTAAAAAAACTATACAATTCCTCGGTGTATATTCTATGTTGCGAGACATCTCCAAGTTTTCCTGAATAAT
The DNA here is from genome assembly GCF_028674935.1 of Lysinibacillus sp. CNPSo 3705. NCBI lineage: Bacteria > Bacillati > Bacillota > Bacilli > Caryophanales > Bacillaceae > Lysinibacillus > Lysinibacillus sp. CNPSo 3705. The sequence continues at coordinate 37,610 of NZ_JAQZSD010000032.1, forward strand.
TTTCACCATGTTTTCTATAATAAGCAAATGGTTCCATAAGGGTGAAAATAGATGCACTTAAAGCCGACAATTGCATTAATCTAGTATCTACTGCTATATATGAGAGGCTGTCTTCCCCTAAAGGTAATACATTTTCCAAAAAAGTACGCTTAAAAATTAAAGCACTAGTCATTGAAAAAAGATGGAAAAGGCTCTCGGTTTGATAAATATATTGTTTATAATCTTGAACCTTTTTTAAAACAGGTACTATGTTTCCATTTGCAATTCTATTCACATCTACCTCCTCTAGAGGGTGTTGAATTACATCAATATTTGGATTTTCTTTAAAGAGATTTATAATTTTCTCTACTTTATCTTTCCTAAAGTAATCATCACTATCTAATAGGAAAATAACTTCCCCTGTTGATTCCTTAAAAGCCTGATAAACAGCATTCATTTGGTTCAAATTGTGACCTTTACCATAATTACTATTAGAAATTACTTTTATATCATTAAATTCCGATAAAACTTCTAACGAATTATCAGTAGAGCCATCATCGTAAACGATTATTTCTATATCTGAGTAGGTTTGGTCCAAAACTGATTGTATACATTCAGTCAAATAAGGAGCATAATTATAATTATTTATTAACACTGAAGCCAACATAAAAATTCCTCCTACACCAATTAGCTATGTAATTCAAAAAAGTGTATATCTTTTTCAAACCCCAGTTTTTTCAATTGATTCCCTATTTCTTTTGTATACATACTAGCAATAATAATTGCAATGTCATCTTTGTTTTCACTTAATATCTCATCAGGCTTATTTATCTGTTTATCTAAAAATAGCGTTCCATGTTTAAGTTGATTATTATCTATAAAATAAACCACTTCAAATGGTAATTTTTTCACTATTCTTTCTGCATAGCTTCCCGTTCCAAATAAAATAAGCTTTGAACCTAATTGTAATTTTTTTTGCAACTCTTTATTAATTAAAGGTACATTTCTCCAACGAGTCTTTTCTCTATATTCTAAATAAAGCTGCTTAAATGGATGATTAGAATAAATATGCCATGGCTTTACATCTGTAGTGAAATGAACAATTGCTGGATTTAAACATACCTCTTTGTACTTTTCCAACTCGAAAAAATTCGTTTGTACATTCCATTTAGCCTCTAATTGATACCACTCTCCACCAAAAATGGCATTCAATGCATCCTGATCCCAATAGATTAACTTATCAGGATTTTCAACAATATATTGAAAAGTTTTTTTGGTTATATCAGCATTTCTCCACTTAATAAGATCCATTAATATTATACCAGCATTAAAATAACAAGAATTTTCAATCCCTAGTTTCTTAATTCTTTCAGAATCTTGCTCCGATTCTTCAACCGCTGCTATAATAAAATTTTCTATATCAATATAGAATAAATTAGCTATATCTTCGTTTACTATGACATCACTATCTACATAAATTGCCTTTTCTATATCTGCTGGTAAAAGGTTTGGAGCTATTAATCGATAATATGTAGACTGTTTAATATGGCCACTTACATGAAAGTTTGAAAATATTTCTTTATCAATAGCAATAAATTCAATATTCCCTTTTAAATTATTAACTTCTGTATGTAAATACTCTCTGTTTTCTCTTCCTATTCCTTCATCTAAAAAATAAAAAATAATATTATTCGATTTTGTGTTTTGCAAAATAGATATTATCGTTATAGTAGCATGACATAAATACCCAGGATCACTTGCGATAATAATACTTATTTTTTCTTTCATCGGACAGACCTCTTTTTAAAGATATTAACTACTTCCCACTACTATTTTCTCGCCTTATTTAAGTACATCGAAGGCTGGTACAATCGCAAGCGGATCCACGGTAGCATTGGTTATTTTACACTCGATGCGTATGAGAAAATGTGCCGAGCAGCAGTGTAAACAAGGGGTACAAAGAAATCTACCCCACCACATTTTTCGGGCGCAACATCCATGCATTTTCCGCACTACATCCCGAGTAGGCGGTCAAAGGCTCTTTTCACTTTGACGGGCTACTCGGGATGTGGAACACTCCAAAAATGGACGTTGCGCAACACACAAAAAATTAACTTGAGTGTGTCTATAATCTTGACGTAGATCCAATTATATAAATACTTATTAATAATAGTTAAAAATTCATTAATTACATTTATAACCTTCCATAAATAACGAATCTGGTTTCCTTACTTTCCCATCCAATATATCCAGATTGTATTCTTCAAAGTTAGGAATATTACTCTCATTTGCCATACAAACCTTGCTAACCGAAATACCTGACTTTTGCATCAATCTTGATAATGAAAAAGCATCATACATCCATTTATGTATTTCTCCAGAATTTCTAAATACCGCTTCTTTAAAAATAGCTTCGTACTCCTCTCCTAGTTCTTTATTAATATATTGATAAACTTTTATGAGTTTGTCTTCTTTTAAGCTAGAATTACTATTTACCTCACTTGGACTCAAACTAATTGTTTTATCAAATATAATAAAATCTTCCCCTTCTATCATACCTTTATTAGTTAATTGAATAGAGACTTCCTTCCACCAACTTGAACATACAATTATTAAACTTTTCTCATTAATTCTTTCCAAAGAACAGATTGGTTTTCCATTTAACTTTTGTCCCCACTTTGATTCATCATTATCTATAAAAGCAGAGCAACTAATAGCATTGTTTCTAAAAATAGCATCTACTTTAATACCAAATGAGCCTGCCCCAAAAATTAATAAATCTTCTTTAGTTTCTTTTAAGTTATTTATTTGTTTTAGTACATCTGAAATGGGTTTTAATATTCTTTCAGCTTCCCATCCAAATCTTTGGATAATGAAGTCTTTATTAGGTAATTCAGGGTTAAGTAAAAAAGGAATCATCATCCCACCTGGTTTAGTTCGTAAAACTTGGTCATATAATTCGATCATTGTCCAATCATAATTAGCCTCAGTTAGTGAATCTTGGGAATTTTCTAGTTGTCCTTTAAACTTCGTATAATTAGTAATTATTGCTTCTAAATCTGGTACAACTAAACGTAGAATTCCTCCTGGTTTTAAAACCCTCATCATTTCTTTAACTAATTCTTCAGCAGCATTTTTAGACATATGCTCTAAAACATGTGAACTATACACAACATCAAATGAACTATCTTCAAAAGCTATCCCTTTTCTAATATCCATTTCTATTACATGCTCGCTCGTAGAATATATATCTACGTTTACCCAATCTTCATGAAACGTACTGCCACAACCGATATTTAACATTTTCACAATGTATATCCTCCAATAAATTATATTTGAATATTTAAAAGTTTCTACATAATGAGTTCTAGGTTATTAATTGAATAATAATCGTTATTTTCTTCTAAGCCCATTTTGTTTAATTGCTTACTAATCTCGTCATAGTACTGGCTTGCGACTATAATTAACATTCGTTCATTAGAAAAATTATTTGCTATATAGTTTGGTAAATATACTGATTTACCCATAAATTCACAGTCTTTTTTGCTTACGTCATTATCAAGATAATAACTAATTTCATAACCCTGAATAGCTAAATACTTAGATAATTTCTCTCCTGCTTTCCCAGTGCCAAAAACTATTATTTCTTTCAACTTTTTGTTATTGTGGGTTTCAAGTTGATTTCTACTCCAAGGTGTTAGATTAGCATATTTCTTATATTCTTCTTTAAATGGATGCCAGCAAAATAAATGCCAAGGCTTACTTCTACCTGTAAAATGAACTATATATGGGTTTTCTGTTATTTCCTTTAATGTTCTACTTAGTTGATATTGAAACTCTAGATCTATGTCTAATAAATTATTCGTCATATTCCATCTTTCATCAATTCGCTTCCAATTTCCATTAATTGCTCCATTTAAAGCATCTTGGTCAGCATATATTATTGACTCTTGTTTTTTTTCAATAAAATTATTAATCTCTATATTGAACTCTCTTCTTCGCCATTCTTTTAAGTTTATCAATAATACACCTGCATTGAAATAATCTGAGGAATCACTCAGTCCGAGACCTTTGTATAAATACATATTTGAGTTGTTTAAAGGATTAATTACTGCGCCTACAATATAATTTTCAATATCTATTTTCCATAAATCAAAAATATCATTTCTTATTATCATGTCACTATCCAAATATATCACTTTATTTATATCTTCTGAAACGACTTTCGGAATAGCTAATCTAAAGTAAGTCTCAATCTTTAAATGTTCAGCAATAATAGGTAACTCTGAAAACTCATTTTCATCAACTTTATAATAATTAATTGAAACTCCGTATTTCTCTTTGAAGAAATTATCAATTTCTTTTTTATCATTATCCACTAATTCACTGTGAATAACTCCTAAACAAATATTCTCTATATTACTGCTGTTTTCTAAAATTGATGTAAACATTGCCCCCATGTGAGGAATATATTCTTTATTAATCGAAGTTAATACATTTATTTTATTCATTTTATCCTCCTGTTTACAAAAATTCAGTTGTTTTTATTGTAGTCCTCAAAATAAACTACATAATCATCGTAAGAAGTACTTTTTTTAGGAACTTTCCAGTTACCGTATGTAATTTCTAAATATTCTTCATAGTGCTTAGGTACTCTAACTTTTAACCCTTCCCATTCAATGTTTTCATTAGTAAAATACATTCTTTCAGGCATTTTATTTAAAACTTGTATCCCGTAACCATCAACGAAGTAGAGTAATGAGATGTTTATATCAAATTCATTAATTCCCCCTAAAATACTACTAAATTTCAAATCAATTTGAATGGGTTTATCAGGGCTAGAATATCTTATCTTTTTCTCTTGTTGAATTCCAATATCATCGAAATCCTTTTTCAATTTCATAAGTAAGAAATCCAATTTGTTGTTTATCTCTAAAAAATCACTACTTCGAATAGAGATGTCAATATCATCATCCCATTCAAGTATTTTATTATCTCTAACTATCCCCAATAAAGTTCCAAACTCTAAGTAATATATTAAATTATTATTATTAAAATAATTAATTAGTATTTTTAAAATATCTGAAGCAAACTTATAAGTTTTCTTATCCATAAAGGGCCTAAATACCTTTTTATGAAATCCTTTAGGGCTATATGAAACTTTATTTTTACTTATATTATATTTTAAAGTTAATTGATCATAAATTGATTCTTTGGTAGTTTTATCATTACTTCCTATAATTATTACATCATATTGATATTGATTTATGTCAGCGGGATCAATGATCTTAATTCCATGAAGCTCCTTACCAAATTTTTCAACATCATTATCAGCAAATGCTAGAACATTATAATGTTCTCTATGTTTAGAAAATAATCGAAAAAACTCTTTTCCTGTATTTCCAGCACCGAATATTATAATATTCTCCAAATTATACATCCTCTTTCCTTCCACAAATAATTCTTCCTAAATACGGGTTTTCACCTTTAAATATCGAAAGGTTTCTTCCTTTAAAACTATAATATATTTCGAAATTATACTTTTCCTCTAATTCTAGCAATAATTTGTCCATATCAATGTATCTTCGATAATGATTGTTGTAAACTTTACTTATCTCACTATCTTCAATAGTTCTAAATTCCAGACATAATAAATCATTATTGCATAATGTTTCAGCAATAACTTCTAAAAAGTTATTTTGATTTTCAAGTGTAATTGAATGAAGAAAGAAACGACTATAAATAGTTATTGGGACATTAGAATTTTCATCTTTCACCGATTTCAAAATATTTTTAAAATTATATTTTTGACTAATGTCAGTACACATAAATTTTATGTTGCCTTTTTTGCCTTTTGCCTCGTTCTTTTGAATAGCTTGCTGAGATTTATCCATTCCAATAACCTTATAACCACTTTCATAGAATGAAGTAGTATCTCTACCCGATCCGCAGCCAACATCTACAATAAATGAAGATGAATCTATTTTCCCTTTAATAAATCCGCAAAAGCTAGATTCTTCACTTATCATTTCTTTTCCGTAATATTGCTCCCAGTATTGTTCATTATGTGTTTCAATGTTGTATTTCCCCATACATTCATCTCCATTTTTACTTACTCTAGACTTAAATTAGTATAATACTATTGGTCTAAAACTATTTGTAGTATATTCATTAGCCTTACTATCACTTACCCCCCAATAATGCCCGTCTTTACCTTTCCACTTATTTAAATTCCTATATCTCCCTCTAATCACCACTTTTCCTTTATACTCAGTGGATTCATCTAAACACCAAGAAGTGAAGTCACTTACACAATTCCAATAAAAATCACTGTTAGTGATTCCTAAATTATTTTTAAAACTATTCTTAATATATTTAAACCAATCATTCTCTTGATCATCCCTGAATTTACCACCAGTAGGTAACGTTACTATAATCCCTAACTTTTTGTCTTGATATCCAGATATTGTTGCAATATCATTAGTTTCTAGGGTCAACCAGGAAATTTCATTTTGAACATTTCTATCTGCAATTAATTTTCCATCTTCAACGCATATAAAATAGAAGTCCCCATAAGGATTAGCCCTAGGAATAATTTCAAGGAATGGGCTTTCTTCTTTACCCCATCCTGAAAAATGCCCAACATTATTTTTGAAAGCTTCATAATGACAACGAATGCGTTTTCCTACTGTTAAGTCTTCTATTCTTTCCACTTCATGAATATGAAAAGATCGTCCTGACTTGTTGATTTCGATTCCATGAAAAGTAAAATTCGGACTTTCCGATAAAACTTCAATTGTTACATTATGAATTTCATCATTTAAATTAGTAAATGTCTTAATCTCTTTACGAATATATAAATCATCTATTACATTCTCAATAGAATTGATAGATAAATTAGTGATTTTATTATCTATAATCACTTTTAAATCTAAGACAACTTTTGAATGGTTACTTCCATATATGGAAAGTTTATTCCCCATAAAACGAAACTGAATTAATGAACCTTTTCTAAATGTTTCTACAAATGAAATTGGTAGTTCAATTGCATCTTTTATATCTTTTTCTTTGTACCAAATTTCTAACTCTTCCTCTGTTAAGCCTTCTGGCATTTCTTCCCTAGATATTGGTATTTTTCTTTGCCACTCTCCTTCGTAATGAAATACCCCTGATGTAGCTATGAAACTTTTAGACTTTACCATTTCAGATACCTTAGGAATAGTCCAATTGCTAATGATTGGAGCGATATCACTATATATTAATCGACATTTTTCTAGGAATGCCATATGCATTTTAATAACTTTTTCTGCCTTTTCTCTTGATGTACTCATTGCATATACAAGTTGTGTTTCTGCCTTTAATTTTTCAATTGAACGCTTTGCTATTTGTATAATAGATGTTTGAAAGAATACATTTTGAAAATATTGATTAAAAAGTTCATCCAAATGCTCAAGTTTCTTTTGAATTTGATTTGGTTTTAACCCATGAAGCTTTTCATTAAATTCAATTAGGTATACTTTCAGTAATTTGTCATGTTGAACAAAAGAGTCAAATTCTCTTTGAAACTCATTCATAAACACCTTATTTACTTTTGTTAGACTTTTAGATGTCGATTTATCTAGCCAATCATCATTTACAATTGAGGTTACTAATTTCTTTTCTATTAGCTGTTTCAACGGTTGATATTCGGTACCAATAATAGCAGCTCCACCACTTGTTGTATTAATAACTGGCATATTAACATATTGTAAATATAATTCCATATCTACTTTCATCTGAAGGAAATGTGAGCTCGTTTTAACTTTGCCTCCATGGACATCCTCTGTTTCCAAGGAAATTGCAACATCCTTCTCCTGAATGCTATTATCCGAAATTGCACGTTTGTCTTCGTCATAGCGAGTAATTCCATCTGCATAAAACTTATCTTTCTTAAAGGCGAAGTTCTGTCCAACTAAAATAATCTCACTAACTTCAAGTGCGTTTAATAGCTGCATTGCTATTAGTGCAACAGATGGAGCATCATATATGATAGGAAGCTTATCTTGATGAAATTGTTGTGTGATTTTGTCCTGAGATGTCACAAAATACATTTTTGGACCTGTATAATAATCCAATGTCTCATAACCAACAGTAGTACCATAAATCATAGGTATAGAATTAATGCCACGACTATAAATTTCTTCGAATAGTTTATAATTATGTTGTTGTGGATCATATGTAACAACAGCATCAGGATAAATATTATGTTTTAAAAGCGTTTTATTGGATGATCCGACTGCAAAAATATAGGCTAAACCATTCTCCTTTATATATCGTAAGTTTTCTAATTCCTCATCCAAAGAAGGCCCCGCACTTACAATTATTGCTGGCTTCCCCTTAAAAAAGTGCTTTTGATGTAGCAAAAAGTTAGGATCTTTTAATGTATGAGGCAGATTCATCAATGCGTTAACAGTCCATCGTCTCGAAAATTCAGCAGTAGTTACAATATCATTACCTACCATTAATAAAAAGTCTCGGAAGGACTGACTAAAGTTTTCAGTTTTCACAGAGAACAGCCTTTCATATACAGGTAAAGTAATAATTATAAACTTTTGATGTACTAGTTCTCTTAATCGCTGTATATTTGCTTGTAATGAATTCTCAGTATCTTCTATTAAAAAATGTGCTAATTTTTCTTTCGGGAATGCGGTTTTAGATTTCAGTTTCAAACACAAGTTAGCAATTTCAGTAATTGGCTCGTATGCTGACGCTAGTTTCTCAGGGTAAAGCTCACAAAAATAGCTAATATGATAACCGAGACCCACACCATAGAACAAAATATGCTCCGAGTCTTCAATTCTTTCCTTCAAAGAATCAATAAAGCGTTCCGCTTCTTGGATCGGATTATATTTACTATGGAGCATCAGCTTCTTATCATCTACCTCCATCCGTAATGCAGGTACTCCTATCTTACTATCCAGAATTTCAACTTGAATTTTGCTCACTCCATCCACCTCCATTAAGCATTAAAACTTAAGTATATTTCTTCCATCAAAGACAACTCCATTGTTAGAAAACGTCATTAACTCAGTCCAATTTGCCTCGATAAATTCTTTCCATTCAGTAACTAGCAAGATTGCATCTGATCCCGAAACACATTCTTCTTTAGTAGTAGCATAAGATACTTCTATGTCATCTAAAAAAGACGTTTTCTTGACAACTGGATCATATACTGAAATTACAGCACCTCTTGCAACTAATTCTTTAATAATCATGATAGATGGTGCTTCACGCATATCGTCTGTATTTGGCTTGAATGCTAATCCTAATATCGCAATTTTCTTCCCTAGAATCTTGCCCTTAAAGTGATTAATTACTTTTTGAGCAAAGATATGTCGTTGCTCATCATTTGCGTATATAGCGGATTCTACAATACTTAATTTCACATCATTTTCTCGAGCCAAGTATGCCAACGCTTCAGTATCTTTTGGAAAACATGATCCACCATAGCCCAATCCAGCATTCAAAAAAGCACGTCCTATTCGATGATCCATACCCATGCCATCTGCTACTGCATTCACATCTGCACCTAATGCATAACATAAATTAGAAATTTGATTAATATAGCTAATTTTCACTGCTAAAAAAGCATTTGATGCATATTTAATCATTTCCGCACTGCGACGATTCGTATGCATAATTGGTATATTTAGTGGTTTGAATATACTTTCCACCTTATCTCTAGCAAATGCATTCTCTGCTCCAATCACGATCCTATCTCCGTGAAATGTATCGTTAATCGCATGTCCCTCGCGCAAAAACTCTGGATTAGAAACTACATGTATTTGGAAATCGTCGGTCATATTAGCATGAATAATTTCTTCAACTATATCGTTCGTACCTACAGGAACTGTACTTTTCACAACCACAATCACATTATGATCTACATTGATTGCAATATCTTTAGCTGCTTGTTGGATATAAGACAGATCCGCTGCACCGTCTTCACCTTGTGGTGTACCAACAGCTATAAAGATAATATCTGCATGCGCAAATGCCTCTTGAGTACTTGTTGTAAAGAATAAACGATTTGCTTCAATATTACGTACTAGTATTTCATCTAATCCAGGTTCATAAATTGGTGATTGCCCTTTTTTTAGTGTATCGATCTTTTCTTCGTTAATATCTAAACAAGTAACAACATGCCCGATTTCTGATAAAACAGCGCCAGTTACTAAGCCTACATATCCCGTGCCAATAATGCCTATATTCACTTTGTTATCCCCGCTTTCATATTGATGTAAGCTTGAATATCATCTTTTAAATCATTACGTTGTAAGGCAAAGTCTATCGTCGCTTGGACAAAACCGATTTTACTACCAATATCATATAATTGTCCTTCAACATCTTGTGCAACTACTCGCTCTACTTGGTTTAACGATTGAATCGCATCTGTTAACTGGATTTCTCCACCTGCACCAGGTTTGGTTGCTTCCAATTTTTCAAAAATCGAAGGTGTTAAGACATAACGTCCCATAATAGCGTAGTTTGATGGTGCAGTCTCTTTCGTTGGCTTTTCAATAAATCCTTTTACGTCGAATGCCTTGCCATTTTGAACCTCTGTTGCTGGATCAATCACACCATATTTATGGACACTCTCCATCGATACTTGTTGGACTCCAATGACAGAAACCTTTTCATGGTCGTATATATCGATTAATTGTTTTAACGCAGGTGTAGATGCTTGTAAAATAATATCTCCTAGTAAGACCGCAAATGGCTCATCTCCTATAAAACGATGTGCGCAATAAATTGCGTCTCCAAGACCCTTCGCTTCTTTTTGGCGTATATAATGTATATTCGCTAGATTTGAAATGGCTTCGATTTCTTTTAAATCATCAAGCTTCCCTTTCATTTCTAATGTATGTTCTAATTCATAATTCGTATCGAAATGGTCTTCAATCGAACGTTTGTTGCGTCCGCTAATAATAATAATATCTTCAATACCGGATGCCACTGCTTCCTCTACAATATATTGAATCGTAGGCTTGTCCACAATTGGTAGCATTTCCTTCGGTTGTGCTTTTGTTGCGGGCAAAAACCTTGTTCCCAAGCCAGCTGCTGGGATAACTGCCTTACGTACTCTTTGCATCATTCATCTCTCCTACACTTTACTTGCAAAATAAGCGATTGTTTTCTGAAGTCCCTCATCTAACATGACTTTTGGTTCCCAGTCTAGGATACTTTGTGCTTCAGAAATAACTGGTCGTCGTTGTTTAGGGTCATCTTGTGGAAGCTTTTCAAATTGTAATGGTGTATCATTTCCTGTCCATTTCACAACTTTTTCTGCTAGTTCAAGCATTGTAAATTCATTCGGATTGCCAAGGTTTATAGGACCTGTAACTTCTTTGGTTGTAGCCATTAATCGTAAAAAACCTTCTATCAAATCATCTACATAGCAGAAAGAGCGTGTCTGTTTACCATCACCATATATAGTTAAAGGTTTCTTCAATAAGGACTGGACAATAAAATTACTCACAACACGTCCGTCTTTAGCATCCATTCTTGGCCCATATGTATTAAAAATACGTACAACTTTAATTTCTACATCATACATTCTTGCATAATCAAAGAACAATGTTTCGGCACCACGTTTACCTTCGTCATAACAGCTACGTATGCCGATTGGATTAACATGACCCCAGTAACGCTCCGGTTGTGGATGTACTAAAGGGTCCCCATATACCTCTGAAGTGGACGCTTGAAAAATCTTCGCTCCTGTTTTTCGTGCAAGTTCAAGCAAATGTAATGCACCAAGTACACTCGTTTTGAATGTATGCACGGGATTTACCTGATAATGCACAGGACTTGCAGGGCATGCCAAGTTATAAATTTCATCGAAGTTTCCTAGCTCTGGCAAACTTTCAGAAATATCATGCTGAAGAAAAGTGATTTTCCCTTGTAAATGCGTTATATTTTCGAGTGAACCTGTTTGCAGATTATCGATACAAACTACTTCATGTCCTTGTTCCACTAATCGATCAATTAAGTGGGAACCTAAAAAGCCTGCTCCGCCTGTTACTAGAATTCGTTTCATTGTGGTCCTCCAAACTTCTTTTGATGCCAATGCCATGCCGTTTCAATTATTTGTTGCAGATTGTATTGCGGCTGCCATCCTAATATTTGCTTTGCTCTTTCGGATGAACCTACTAGTTTTGCAGGATCACCCACACGTCTCTCTGAATATATATAGTGTATAGTTTGTCCAGTAATCCGCTCAACTTCTTGAACAATTTTGAGAACAGAATAACCTTCACCATTCCCTAAATTCAGCTTCAAATTAATTTCATGCTTGCCTAAATATTCAACAGCTCGACTATGCGCATCCGCTAAATCGGTAACATGAATATAATCACGGACACAAGTCCCATCAGGTGTTTCGAAATCTGATCCAAATACTGAAATAGCATCCTGTTTACCCAACGCAACATTTAGAACGAGTGGGATTAAATGGGATTCAGGCTCATGCCATTCTCCTATGTCACATTCCACAGCTGCTCCCGCTGCATTAAAATAACGTAATGCAGCAAATTTCAGCCCATAAGCTAAAGAATAGTCCTCCATAATTTGTTCTATCATTAATTTTGTACGACCATAAGGATTAATAGGGTGTTGTGGATGATTTTCTGTAATTGGCCACTCTATCGGGTTCCCATATGTTGCACAAGTTGAAGAGAAAACTATTTTTTTCACATTATAAGCCAGCATTGTATCAAGCAACTTAATCGTATTTATAACATTATTTTGATAATATTTTGAAGGTTGTTCTACTGACTCTCCAACGTAGGCAAATGCAGCAAAATGAATCACTGTATGAATTTGTGGATAACCTGTAAACAATCTCACTAAGTCCTGTTTATTCGCTAAATCTCCTTCTATGAACGGGATATGATTTGGCACAAACTCTCGATGACCTGTGCTCAAATTATCGAACACAACTACTTCTTTTCCCTGTTGTATTAAATATTTTGTCGTGTGTGAACCAATATAACCTGCTCCACCTATTACCGCAATCATCTACATATCCTCCACTAAATTGTGTAATTGCTCGATCGTAAGCCACTCTACGTTATTGTCACTTGTATAGGAAAACCCATCCAGCAATATTTTCCCACCTTCGGCATATTTTTTTGACCACCATGAAAATTCCGGTTGAATAATATAATAATCATCAAACTCAAGCGTATGCCGTGCATCATCCTCCATAATCATCGCTTCATGCAACTTTTCACCTGGACGAATGCCAACAAACTCAATGTTACACTCTGGAGCAATGGCTTTAGCTAAATCTACAACTCTCATACTTGGAATTTTTGGTACAAAAATTTCACCTCCATGCATACGTTCTAAATTATCAAGTACAAATTGCACGCCTTGTTCTAATGTTATCCAAAATCGTGTCATCCGTTCATCTGTAACAGGCAATGTACCCGTTTCTTTTATCTTTTTAAAGAATGGCACAACACTTCCTCGACTCCCCACTACATTACCGTAACGCACAACAGAAAAACTTGTTTTCTTTTCACCTACATAGGCATTAGCTGCCACAAAAAGCTTATCAGAAGCCAGTTTTGTTGCTCCGTAAAGATTTACCGGTGAACACGCCTTATCTGTTGAGAGTGCAATCACTTTTTCCACACCACAGTCAATTGCTGCTTCAATAATATTTTGTGCACCATTAATATTCGTTTTGACTGCCTCAAACGGATTATATTCACATGCATCCACATGCTTCATCGCTGCCGCATGAATGACGATATCGACACCATCGAATGCACGATGTAAACGCTCCTTATCACGAACATCACCAATAAAAAAACGCAAACGTGAATCAATAAACTCCTGTTTCATTTCATATTGTTTCAGCTCATCACGACTAAAAACAATCACCTTTTTTACACCTAAGTTTAAAATCTTTCGAATAAACTTCTTCCCGAAAGATCCCGTTCCTCCTGTGACAAGTACCGTTTTATTTTTAACTGTCTCCATTCTATATTAAATACCTCAATTCAGCTTTTATGTATTTTAAGAACATACTCACTTTCTATTATATATCGGCCAACACTCGAGAAACTAAAATTTTATAACAAAATTACGTCACATCTAATAAGATGTGACGCTAAGTTTATCGCTATCTATTTATAATTCCCTAAACAATAATAACCATTAAGTTATAAATACCCCACAAAGAGGTAGTATTGGTATTTTATAAAAAAATAATTTTAACTCATTCTTGTTTCATATATCTAAATATCTGGCAATTCTCAGTACCGGTTATACACTCCCAGAACAAGAAATCATCCGAATCTATGGGATGCGTTGGGTTACCGAAATCTTCTTTAAAGCAATTAAATCACTTTTACGTCTACAAAAAGCATTCTAAAGCAAATCTTATGATTTACTTGCTAGTCATACAGCTATTGTTTTTGCACCTACAAGGTTCTGTCATGGTAAAAGGTTCACTATGTTAACTTGTCAACGACCAATCCATCATTATATTATCCCGACTATTGGTTGTACTTCTGTAAAGAATGTTGCAATTTCATACTCAAACATATCTGCAACTAACACATAATCTTGCATTTCTAATCCTGAATTCACTTCATTTAAAAATTCATGAATTTTTTCCGCCTCAAACTTTACGTTTACACCATTCTTTTCTAGTAATTCCGTAGCATGCACTAGCCACGCAATACCTTCAGAAAAATCTAAAACCATTTGTATGGCATTTTGAACATTATCCTCTCGCAAATAATTTGCAATTTGAACACTTCCCGAAGGTACTTTTGATAAATAATCATTGTAACTTATAATTACTTCTATTACTTCTTCTGTCATGCTTATCCCTCACTTTTATGTTTGTCAATAGCTTCTTATTTTCTTTATCGCTTTATTTAGTTCATTATAAAGATCTTTTGTTTAATCGCTTATACATATCTTCAGCCGTTTCGTTTTCTTTTGCAAGCAGCCAGCATAACTTCCATTGTAATAGACGCAACAATCAACTCAACTGGCAGTTGACCTAAAAGTTCTTGTTATTTCTTTCACTAAAATATCATATAGCTATATTTATTTTTGCTACCTTTTAAAAAATTAATTTAAACATATTTGGGGATATTTTATCATAATTCGATTAACAAAATACTTGAAAGGTTATTCGAATCCCTTTTGTAAAATTCCTCAGACGAATATCAAATCTTCAATAACAGTACTATTAAATACAACTATTTTTTCATGCGTTTCTCTTACTTCTATACTTCCATTGTCTAGTAGTGGGCAATTACTATAAGCTTCTCATCAAATTGAAACCTCTTTAATAGAGCATCTACTAGATAGCTTCATCCATAGCCAAATACAATGTGCATGATGAGGAATTTTATTTTTGGACTAACCGATTTGCTCTTGCTCCTATGTACAAAATAACCATTAACCTTTATTATTCATACTTATCACTCATTATAATATCGGTCATTTTTATTAATTGTGTAAGTAATTAATAAAAAAACCTTTAGCCAAAAAATGGCTAAAGGTTTTAAACACAGCTTCAAAATTATTGTAATAATTGAAGAACGCCTTGAGGCTGTTGGTTAGCTTGAGCTAACATAGATTGAGCAGCTTGCATTAAGATGTTGTTTTTAGTGAAGCCCATCATCTCTTTAGCCATATCTGTATCACGGATACGAGACTCAGCAGCTGTTAAGTTTTCTGAAGATGCACCTAAGTTATTGATTGTGTGCTCTAAACGGTTTTGTACAGCACCTAAGTTTGAACGAGTTTTAGATACAGTGTTAATTGCATTGTCAATTATTTTAATTGCTTTATCTGCATTTTCTTGAGAATTAATTTTAATACCCTCAGTTGTTTCATCATTCGTAGTACCAACTTTTAATTCTTGAGCATCATTTTTTCCAATATTAAGTGTCATGTTTTGACCAGAGTTAGCACCGATGTGGAATTTTGCTCCATCAGTCTCTAAGTCACCGTTTAACAGACTCTTTGTGTTGAATTCTGTAGTATTAGAAATACGGTTAATTTCTTTTGCTAATTGATCTACTTCTGCTTGTAATTTATCACGATCTTCTTGTGTGTTAGTATCATTTGCAGATTGTACTGATAATTCACGCATACGTTGTAGAATTGAGTGAGTTTCGTTAAGAGCACCCTCAGCAGTTTGGATTAAAGAGATTGAGTCTTGAGCGTTTTTAGTAGCCATGTCAAGACCACGGATTTGTCCGCGCATTTTTTCAGAGATTGCTAAACCAGCAGCGTCATCGCCAGCACGGTTGATTTTGTAACCTGAAGATAATTTCTCAAGGTTTTTAGAAGCTTGAGTGTTGTTGAAAGCAAGGTTACGGTGTGTGTTTAAAGCTGAAATGTTGTGTTGAATTCTCATTTGGAATTCCTCCTTGAATGTTTGTTTTTGTCATTCCACATCCGTGTAGAATGTTCGGATTAGGTAGTATGTATGTACTTCCTGCCCCTTACAATTTATATATCGTATTTAGTTGGAAATGTTTAATAGTTTTTCGAAAGTTTTTTTTATTTTTTTATGTAATAGATTACTAATTTAAAATTATCACTAAAAAACGTAGTCTTTATTTTTTCGTTAGCTGTTCCAAGAAGCTTGAGGATGCTGCTAAAGCTTCTCTATTTTGCGCTTGAATAGCTTCAAAAACTTCGGACCGATGTACTTTAACTGTTTTTGGCGCAACAATGCCGATTTTAATTTGCTCGCCTTCGACAGCTAATATTTTAATTTCAATTTGATCGCCTATCATGATAGATTCATCTTTTTTTCGAGAAAGTACTAGCATTATTTTGCACTTCCTTCCAATGTTTGCATTGGGTAGCGTAGTGGATAGGATTTATTATCTTGCAGGACTATTTGCTTACCACATTTTTTATCCATGTTAACGATTATAGGTGCTAGCAAATTAATCGTTGATTCTTGGAATGTTTCCTTCATTGTTACTATAGAGTATGTAAGTACGTTCTCTTCTTTCTCAATTTGTAGCTGGTTACGGTCATCTTCACATATATCAAAGCTGTAATCTTTTTTGAAGGCGAACGGATAGGCAACTACAAAACCAATTTCCACATTTTCAACAGATTGTAGTATCGCTAAAGGAAGATCTGCATCTATAGGTAATAATACGAATTTTTTTTCATTCTCTAATCCAAGTAAACCATGTTCGAACGTTAAGATGTCCTGTTCCTCAATTTCGATTTGACCTAAAAATTTAGTAGCTATTTTCATTCTTTTATGCGCTCCTTTAGATGTTGACGTCAATGTTGATATCTGGTCTTTGTACCATTGTACTAGTTACTTTACCAGGTGTGTAGTCGTGAATAGGTTTGTTCACCTTTGCGTCAATTATTGGATCTCTTTTCTCAATATTGATGTCTGTAGTACCTGGTGTATAGTCGATTTTAACAGAGCCCACAGAAGGCACAAATTTAATGTTGAATGGCACACGGTGAGGACCATGATTTTGTTTTGCGATATTTTGAATTGTCGCACGCCCTTGTCCTTTACCTGCATTCTCCATTAATTGACGTCCCTCACTTGCTCTACGCGCCATCCCGTCAAGTGCCCCTTGTTTACCCTCTTCCGCATAGTTTGCACTTGATTCCAAAGGACTAATCATTCCTATATCTCGTCTTGCTTGAGAAGAATCGATTTGTAAAACACCTTTAGTTGTATGAATTTCCAGGATAGCAGCTGGTTGTTCAATAAATTGGGTAGCTCTGGGCTGTTCAATATGCTGTTGAGGCTTGCTAATTTCAAGTTCTATTTTTGCATCGGTTGTTTGAATTTGAATTTGTGGAAGTCGCATTTACTATTCTCCTTTCAAGAAAAGCGTCTGAACATATTGTCCAAACGCTCTATTATTCATTATAAAGTTTGCCCCTGAACTATTCGCTTTCGGGGCAGAACCTTTCACTTCGCATTTGCCCCTGTCGCTTCGCTTTCAGGGCAGAACCCTGGTAGATTTTATCGGATAAAGTCTACTAGGGTTTGCTGAATGATTTTTGCTCCTACCGATAGAGCGGCTTGGTGAATGGATTCCTGTGTAACCATATCTGTAATGGTCTTCGCATAGTCCGTGTCTTCATTGGCAGATAGTTGTTTTGTTACATTTACTTCTTGAAGACTTAGTCGATTTTCCATCATCTCTACACGATTTTGACGAGCTCCGACATCTGCTCTTACAGCCAATGTATTTTCATAAATACCATCTAAACCTGGAATTTTATTAGCACCATTTGTGACTTCTAAACCGAGTGCATTGCCAATCTCCGGACCTGTTGCACCACTTTCTAAAAGTGTTGTTACGTGCGTCATAAACCCATCAATATTCTTAAATAAATCAGCACCCTGAGTATTAATATTCATCGAGATACCATCAAAGACGTTAATTTCAATCGGCTTATTTCCCCCAGTAGTAATTGCTGGGTTTTGTGGTCCTGTTTTATCCGTATAAAGGGGTTGGTTTGTATGCGTGCCTGAAAAGATATAGTTTTCGCCCACTTTTGTATTGGCGATATCACGCAATTGTTCCTTGATTTGTTGCATTTCTGCATTGATCTTTTGACGATCATCAGCAGTATTTGTATCGTTAGCAGCTTGTACAATAAGCTCCTTTACACGTTTTAATGCTTCACCTACTTGATCAAGCGACTCGTCTGTTGTATCTAGCCATGTATTTGCTTCACGTAGATTACGTTGGTATTGTTGGTTTTTATCAAGATCTATACGATAGCCCATTCCCTTTACTGCTACAACTGGATCATCGGATGGTCTAGTAATTACTTTACCTGAGTCCAACATATTTTGGTATTTAGACATTTTACTATAGCTTGTATTTAAATTCCGTAGCATATTACTCGACATCATTGATTGTGTAACGCGCATAAATTTATCTCCTCTCAGTTAAGTGGCTACTATAGCCCTACTCTTCCCATACCGTTGATGATTTTATCTAATGTTTCATCTACCACTGTAATCATACGTGCATTGGCATTGTATGCTTGCTGGAATGTAATCATATTAGTCATCTCTTCATCTAAGGAAACTGAGTTCATTGAATTACGACGTTTTAAAATTTCCAAATGCATTGTTTCAGAGTTGAATGCACTGCGTTCAGCTTCCTGTCCCTTAACCGCTAAGTCTCCCACTAATGATTTATAATAGTTTTGGAATGTACCTTTCTTTAAGTTATCTTGAGCCTGCGATTGCAGCGCTGCTAACTTACGCATGTTTCCGTTATTACCTTCCTCACCCGCCGTATCGGATACAGCTACTTGCTTCGGATCTGTAATAACTACCTCAAAATCCCGTGCAGTCGTCCCAGAGAAAAAGTTCTGACCCGTGCTATCATCTAAACCAAAACCTTTACTATGAACTTCATTAAATTTTGTTATAAATTCATTTGCTAGTTTATCTAAATTAGCAAGCATTTCTGGATAAGTACCTTGTCCACCGCTATGTCCATACGCATCAATCAATGCACGTAATGTACCTTTACCAGGGTCCATTTTACTGTAATCTATTGCGATTCCAGTCGCTGGATCTCCCGGTGGCTCGCCAATATCAGAAATTTTAATTTCCTTAAAGTTAGCATAGCTCCCTGTCGCTTGATCATCTACATCACCATCAATGCGCCGATCGTTCGTGTCCATCGTTGCAAGTGCAGCATATTGTCTACCATCCACTAATTTAATTGGAGTACCGTCTGCTGATACATATGTAATCGTCATTGAACCTTCAGCAACATCTTTTGCTAAACCACCTGATTTTTGCAATGAAACCGTTACAGGAATATATTCATTTAACTGATCTACCAATACATCACGTGCATCATATAAATCATTTGGCACATAACCACTCGGCTCAACTTCTTGAATTTGTTTATTAAGAGCTGCAATTTGTTTAAGAATTGAATTCACTTTATCCGTCGATACATTAATTTCATTCCCGATATTACCTTGGATCTGTTTTAGCTGTCTATCCATATATTTAAAGGATTCAGCAATTGCGATTCCTTTTGAAATTAATACCTGACGTGCAGCTGTATCTTTTGGATTGTCAATAACATCTTCCATAGACTTCCAAAAGTCTGTGAATGATTGGTTAATACCGAACTCTGAAGGCTCTGACATGATATCTTCCATCTGCGAAATCGATTTTGCTGTTGAATCCCAATAACCTAACTTATTCGTTTCCTGGCGATATTGTCGATCGGTAAATTGATCGCGGATGCGTTGAATCGAGCTTACTTCTACCCCTGTTCCAAGATGTCCTGGATAGACAGGTTGATTTAAGCCTGGACTTGGAAAACCAGGAGTTGCTTGCATATTTGCTCGTTGGCGAGTGTAACCTAATGTATTTGCATTGGAAATATTATGTCCTGTTGTGTATAAAGCTGTTTGTTGTGTAAATAAACCACGTTTACTAGCTTCTAAGCCCATAAATGTTGAGCGCATTCTTTTTCCTCCCTTAATAACCGTTTTTCAGCAATTGATTGCTTAAAAACTATGCTTGAGAATCGAAATATGATTTTTTTGCCACTGTATTTGTGCCACGAACCTCATTGCCAGAATAGTTGATTTGCTCAGGACGAGGTTGTAAAGCGTCCAATGTAAAGTTGACAAATTGTAGTGATTGGAACACTAATTTTTGATTTAAATCATTTTGGTTTTTTAAGTCGTTGATCATTTGCAATAATCGATTGCGTACTGCTGAGAGCGTATCTTTTTCAGTTTGTTGTTCAGCAGCCTCGATGACATCAGCGACAGTTGCTTTGTCAGTTGAAGCAAGTCCTTTTGCTTCAAGGTAGTCCGTTACCTGTTTCTGACGCTGTTGCTCGAGCTTATCGATGGCCGCTACATGCGCCTGCTCATCCTTGAGCATTTGGTCCAGTGCTTCGATATTCCCAACTGTAATGATTTCAGTTTTTTTAATGGCTAGTTCAAGTAAGCTTTTATGCATTCTTTCTAGCTTTGTTAATGTAGAATAAATCGCTTCTGTAGACATTTTGCTAAGCACCCTTTCTGATATTCCTTAGAAACGATAATATTTCAGCATATCTTCTGCAACTTTGCGAGCGTCTACTTTGTATTCACCAGAAGCGATATCTTTTTTTAGTTGTTGTACGCGTTCTGCACGCTCTGTGCTGTATGTTGAAACTCCTTGCATCTCCTGTGCAGTCTTTGAAATTTCGATTTTATCTGCGAAGGATGCTTTGTTCGTACTTGATTTTACATTGCGCACCTGATTTTTATAGGCGTTTACTGCATTAATCCCATAAGATGTAATTTTCATTTAATCCCCCCCTATCTAAAAAGCTTATCTTCCTATTATTTCGGATTGTCTCACATAATGTTAAGTTTTCAAATATAAAAAAGTGTGCTAATTTTGTTTAAAATTAACACACTTTGGATCTAGCAATTATGCCTCGGCATAATTGCGTCCGTGCTTAGGCCTGCGTGATACAGGTTAGATAGCCGTTATCGCATGGATACGATGATTTTAGGCTAACATTCTAAATTGAACTCCTTCTGATTCCATTGGTCACTCAGTCGTTGCTGCTGTCGCTTCGCTTGCGCAGATAAATTGCCACAGGACGTGATGTTCTTAAACTGAGTTCCTCTATTTCAGCGAATGTCTTTTATACCGAAGGCGTAGCGACAGGTACAGGTATTTGGACACTCGCGCTGAAAGAAGTTAACGTTTTCGTTCTGCGTGATATGTTACACGATCACGTTCTGCCACACTGTCACGGAATTCCTTTGCCGCTTCAAATGTACGTAAATCCGCCTTCAATTCATCCTGACATTTTGTACAAAGCTTGCCTGTTGTCGTTAGGTGACCACAGTTATCACATGGATAGCCAAGATTAGGGAACATCGCAGTTTGCAAGCGACCTTTACGTACCCATTTGTACAATAACTCCTCTTCAGCTCCAGTTGCTTCAACAATACGTTCTACTGTCGCAGCACGGTTTTCACGTTTACGTAAAAAACGGTAAACGATTTGATATAAGTCCTCTTCAGATTGCGCACACTTATGACATACTTCTCTGACCCCTGTATAATTAAAAAACTCATTACATTTCGGACAATTACGAACCTCTGCCATCTTTTCTTCCTCCTCTTAAATCAATTGTGCCTTGGCATAATGGTAGCTGACGCTTTGCTTTCGCTACAGATAAACAATGCGTCCGGATTTTGAATTATGCCCGCACAATTCAAAATCTGTGACATCCGCCGGAGGCTTTATTTTCATTCAGTAGGTATCTAGGAACCCACTGAAAAGTGATCACATCCACATTCATCTCCCTACTTTCATAAGTGGAGATCGTTTTCTGAATGAAAGCAATAACTGCTAGAACGAATCTTATTTACTCGTAATCTATTATACACAATGCATTAGCATTTTCATCCATTAATTAGTGTGAAGCTTTTGACATTTCTAGCACCCGCATTCATTAAAATCTCGGTAGCATGCTGCAAAGTGGTTCCTGTCGTTTTTATATCGTCAAAAAGAAGATATTCTTTATGCTCTACATATGCTCCAGTCTTCAGACGGAAAAGGGGAGCTGTTTGAATGCGTTGCTCTCTATTTTTGGAGCTTTGTGTTTCTGCCGTTGTCTTTTCTAAAAGTTGTATAAAAGGAATAGTAGCAGCCTTTAATAACTCCTCCGTATGTGAAAAGGTACGCTCCCTTTGTTTAGTGGGATGCATTGGAATCGGTATAATGGTCGCTTTTTCATACTTCAATCGTGCATGTAGCTCCTGCCGAAATACTTTCGCAAGTGCTACATCCTGAAGAAATTTATAGTGATGCAAATAATCTTTCATCGCATCGTTATAGTGGTAAAGTGCTGTTGCTGTTGAGGAATATTCAAATCGAGCCGAGCATCGATCACAAATGGTTGATTGAAATTGTTTAGTTAAAAGTATTTCCCATGAAATTGCAGATGGCAAAGGCTGTGAGCATAATAAGCACAGTGTTTCAATTTTATTCATTGTGAAAATCCTTTCTTATTATAATAAAGAATTTTAGTACGCGCATCATCCATTTCAATCGTAATGCCATGGTGAAAAAATACGACGTCTCCATCCGAAAAATCAGCATTTCGCCCAACTCGCCCAGCAATTTGTATAAGTGCACTAGAAGTGAAAATGGTTGACTCTGCCCCAATAACTGCAACCTGTACATTCTTTATCGTAATTCCTCTTTCTAATATGGTCGTTGTCAGTAAACCCGGAACTTCTTCATGGCGTAGTTTAAGCACTTTTTCTTTACGATCAGGGTCTTCCGCATGCACCGCCATGATGCTTCCATCTAATAACTGAAAAAGAGGCGTAGCTATTTTCATTAACTCTACTTTCGAGAAAAATAATAGAAAAGGCTCTTTTCGTGCAAGCCGTTCCTCTGTCCATCGTTTTAGCTTTCGCGGGATCTTCCCCCGTTTTAAGCTTTTTTCATAGTTCCATAGAGAATGAAATCGAGGGACCGGTAATGGACGGTTATGATAGCGCTTTGGAATAAATGAATAGCTTTCATTTTGATACTGAGTCAGTAATTTATGTGAAGGTGTTGCTGTGACCAACAATATTGGTGCGTTTTCCGATTTAGCCTTTTGCACAGCGCTTTGTAAGGTTTCATCAAATGTATAGGGAAACGCATCAGCTTCATCAACAATCATAACGTCAAACGCTCGTTCAAAACGATATAGCTGATGAGTTGTAGCCAATACAAGCTGTGCATAGCCCTCCTGCTTCGGTGATCCACCATATAGTGCATGGATTATTGTTTGCGGGAAAACTGTTTGAAAACGTGGATATAACTCTAGCACTACATCTGTACGAGGCGTAGCGATACATACCCGTAAGCCCTGCTCTAACGCATAATGTACGGTTGGAAAAAGCAGTTCTGTTTTTCCTGCTCCACATACCGCATTCAAGAGATGAGAACGTTGTGCTTTAACACTTTCTAACATTTCATTTGCCGCTTGCTGTTGATGCACTGTAAATTGCCCTGCCCATTTGAGTGAATGCTTTCTTGTTCTAATGGCACGAGGGCCTGTCCAAATCATCAATTGCGTACAGCTACTCACTCTGCCCATTTTTAGACAATGTCTACAATATACACATGGCTGTTGGCACTTTGAACAATCAAACGTTGTAAATTGCTGTGGATCATCATTATGGCAACGATTGCATTTTAGATGTGGCTCTTTTTGAATCCCTTCTATTACATTGAAATACTTGTGATTAATTGATTTCTCGATATCTTTCTTTGAAAATGGGGTATGCTCCTTTAACCAAATACGTCCTTCATGAAAATCTCGTAATTTAGGTGGCAATAACCAACCTTTGTACTTCATTGCTTTGCTCCTTTCACGTGGGTGTTTTTATTAGCGATTCTAGCAGGTTTAGCAGCGATATTTATGGGTTTACCAGCGATTCTGGTACTTTTAGCGGCGATATTCACAAGTTTACCGGCGATTCTCTGCTTACCCAGCAATACGGATATGCCCTTAAAATAAAAAAACAGCCTCTACAAATTTGTTGTAGAGACTATCTCATTTACTATTATTTTTTTGTCCAGCCGAGCCCCATTGAGCCTTCACCTAAGTGTGTGCCAATGACGGGACCGAAATAGCTTAGTTTAAAGTTAACGCTCGGGTAGGTTGCTGCTAGTTGTGCTAGCCATTCTTCTGCTTCAGCCTGGCAATTGCCGTGGATTACGACAGCGTCTAGTGCTTCATACTTTTGAACATCCTCAGCTAGTAGCTCCTCCGCACGCTTTAATGCTTTTTTACGCGTACGAATTTTTTCAAAAGGTACAATAACCTTGTCCACAAAATGCAGTACTGGCTTTACTTGTAATAAGCCGCCAATTAATGCCGCTGCTGAAGACAAACGTCCCCCACGTTGTAAATGCGCTAAGTCATCTACAATGAAGTAAGCACGAATCGATTGCTTCATGTCCGCCAATGAAGCGAGAATTTCTTTTGCAGAAAAACCTTTAGCCGCCATTTCAGCTGCTCTTAGAGCGTAAAAACCCTGTACCGCACAGGATATTTCACTATCAAAAGCGTATACATCAATGTCTTCCACCATCTCACCTGCTTGAATTGCACCTTGGTATGTTCCACTGATTCCACTTGATAAATGAATAGATATTACTTCATCATACTCTTTTGCTAGCTCCTCAAAAAGAGAGACAAATTCTCCAATTGGGGGCTGCGTTGTTTTTGGGAATTCCTTTGCCCCACGTACTTTATCATAAAATTCAGATGCTGTGATATCTACTTCTTCTGCAAATAGTTGCCCTGAGATATTAACACTTAACGGAATCATATGAATGTTTAAGCGTTCTCGTTCCTCAGCCGGAATATATGCAGTACTATCTGTTACGATTGCTGTCCTCATTCATGTCCACTCTCCTATTCTACATAGTTTACAATAAAAAGAAATGAATGTGAAATGAATTACGACATTGCGTAATCTCGTCAGAATGTCGAATAGTGGTCAGTCCTCTTCCCTCTTTCAACATTCTAGACATCTGCTAAATTGATAACTTAGCGTCCATTTCACATTCATTTTCTATGTATACGGATTTATCTTCGTTTAATAAATCTTTCTATTAAGTAAAGGCACATCACCATAAATTGGGGTGTGATCTCCGTTCCAGCTAGGCAAGTCCAATGAGTCGTTGGGCGCGATGCTTTTTGCCTTCGTTTCTCTATCTAGCTTGCTGTTGACGCTAATTTCAGAAAATCACCCAACCTCAACTCTTAGTGATGAGCCCGAATGAAGATATCCTCATTTTATTTAGTTGATTCAGTATAGAAGACGCTAGTGACCTTCCAGAGTCCATCTTCTTTGACGAATACTGTAACTTGTTGTCCTGCACTTTCATGCTTTACATTTGTTGCAGTTTGTACAAAATGCGATGTTATATTTGAATAGACCTGTGCTTCATTTTCGCTATATTTTATAATCGTAGTATTTTTCGCATCTCGTTTAACGTCTGACTGTTTAAATACATCTGTAATGTAGTTCTTTTCTCCTTCATAATCGAAACCTTTTGGATTCTTTGAGAGCGTTTGCATATAACGATCAATTTTTTTTGAATTGAGAGCTGCAATATATTCATTAAAGGCTGCTACTATCGCTTTGTTTTCTTCAACTGGGATATTTTCTGCCTTTGTTATTTTCCCACTATTCGTTTCAAATCCGACGGTTCCATCATCAATGATTTTTTGTCTTTCTTCTGCACTCATTTCATCATCTTTTTTATTACCACAGGCAGTTAACACTAATGTAGTTAACATTAATAAGGTAAAAACTGCTAGAAAACTTTTTTTTAACATCAAAAAACCTCCCGCGCATATTGTAGCATATAAATTCCGTTGTAGGAATTTTGTTGTGCATTTTCAACATTTAGGCGTTACATCTTCCTTATGACGCCCATGGTTTTAAAATGTTGCACTATTTATGTAATCACTATGTATAAATTGTTACACCTTTAAACGACATTTGGATAACGTGGGTTTCTTTTCTAATAGGTGTAGATATTACAGAAATCTTCTGTGGACAGCGCTACGATTTCGCCCTCAATTATGCCTCGGCATAATTGCGTCCGGAATCTGCTTTGTGGCACAAGCTGATTCCGTGACACATACCGACCTGATGAAAAGTAGCTTATATCTGCATTCATCTCACCACCTTAGAGGCGGGAGGCTTCTGTAGCGTACGCTTTTACTTTCGGTACAAAGACATTTGCTGAAAGAAGGTAAAAAAACTGCTTTAAAAACTACTAAATAAAATAGTAGCCTTTAAAAACAGCTTTAATTTCAATATATACTATTAGCGTACTTCAACCCAACCATTTTTAATGGCTGTAACAACAGCTTGTGTACGGTCGTTTACATTCATTTTTTGTAAAATGCTTGAAACGTGGTTTTTAACTGTTTTTTCAGAAATGAACAGTGTCTCACCAATTGTACGGTTAGATTGTCCATCTGTTAATAATTGTAATACTTCACATTCACGTTTCGTTAGTAAATGGAATGGACGGCGAATTTCTGTTTGATGGAAGTTACCTTTATTTTCATGCTCAGAAAGACGACGGAATTCAGCTACTAAATTTTTAGTTACTTTTGGATGTAGGTAAGATCCACCATTCGCAACTACTTTAATGGCCTCGACAATTTCGTCAGCATCCATCTCTTTTAGCATATAGCCAAGTGATCCAGATTTCAGCGCGTGTGTTACGTATGTTTCATCATCATGAATGGATAACATAATAACCTTCGCATCTGGGAATTCACTAATTAATTCTGCCGTTGCCTCTACTCCATTTTTCCCCGGCATATTAATATCCATTAGTACAACATCTGGTTGATTTTCAGCATATAAAGAAACCACATCTGTACCATCGTCACCTTCTGCTACTACGTCAAATGTATCTTCAAAATCTAAAATACGTTTTACTCCTTCGCGGAATAGCTGGTGATCGTCTACAATAATAATCTTCGTCATTTGTCTTTACCCCCTAAAATTCTCCAACAATCGTTTTACTCTACTTCTAACGGAATTTTAAATAACACCGTCGTACCTCGATTTATCTCGCTTTTAATTGAGATCGTCCCATCCAAAATTTCGATACGTTCTTTCATACCTAAAATCCCAAAAGAATGGTCTTTAACCTCCTGTGGATTGAAACCTATACCATCGTCTTTTACAACGATATTTACGGCATCTTTCAACCACTCCAGTCTTACCCAAATATCTTTACATTTCCCGTGCTTCATGGCATTTGTTACACATTCTTGCACTAATCGGAAAATAGATACTTCATAATTTGATGGTATACGCTTTTCGGTGCTTCTCGATTGGAAATGAACTTCAACACCAGGATTATATTCAGTCACTGTCGATAAGTATTTTTTTAATGTCGGAACAATCCCCAAATCATCAAGTGCCATTGGTCTTAAATCATAGATTATACGTCGCACCTCAGATAAAGCATTACGCACCGTTTTCTTTAAATCAGCAATTTCATCTAAAGCATATTCAATGCCTTTTTCACGATACGTCCTGTCTATTAAATTAGTGCGCATTAGTACATTTGCCAGCATTTGAGCAGGTCCATCATGAATTTCCCTAGATAGACGTTTGCGTTCCTCTTCTTGTGCTGCAATAATACGTATACCAAAATCTTGTTTCATTTTTGCTTGTTCTAGTGCTAAACCAACATTTCTTAAATCTGAAGTTAAGTAATTCAAAACGACATTTACTTGATTGACAATATGATCTGCACGTTCAATCGTATCGAGTAACGCTCTTAATCTTCTCTCTAAATCATCTCTTTTATCACGTAGTTGCTTTTCTTGTGTTCTAATAACGGAGAGCTTCACTTGAAAATCATGCGCGGTTTCATATGCTTCTCTAACTTGATCTTCGGTATAATTATCAAAAGCTTTACTCACTAACACAAGTCTTTGCTTAGCAAGCTGTGTACTCTTTTCTAAAGCATCGCCTTCATCAATAACAATTGAAACTTGTTTTCGAACAATTTCTAGCTCTATTTTCATATCTTCGAAACTTCTTCGGCTTTGTTCGCTTATAATAAAGATATCATCTTTTGAGCTCATGATTGTTTCTAACATTCGATTAAATATGTCATCAAGCGACTTTAAATCGAAGGTATCATTTGAAAACATAGTATACTCCCCAGTCTAATGTCTTATGATTACTTACTATTTCAATAGACCAATTACATAGTCTACATCTATTATAGCATTCCCATGTTAAAATTTAATGCTTTTTCTTTATGAAAATTATAGAATAGAACTCTACTTTAAAGGAGATTGATACTGATGAGAGAAAACTATTTAACTGTAAAAGGATACGGAGAAAGTGAAATTGTTATTTCAAAATCTCGTTTCCTTACTTATATAGAACGTGCAGAAACGGAAGAGGATGCAATTTCTTTTATTGAACGCATAAAAAAAATGCATCATAATGCAACACATAATTGTTCAGCCTATATTATTGGAGAACATGATCATATTCAAAAAGCAAACGATGATGGGGAACCTAGTGGCACAGCTGGCGTCCCTATGTTAGAAGTCCTAAAAAAACAAGGGTTAAAAGATACGGTCGTTGTCGTCACACGCTACTTTGGTGGCATTAAGCTTGGCGGTGGCGGTCTTATTCGTGCGTACGGAAAAGCGACAACAGAAGGATTACTTGCTGCTCAAGTAGTAGAACGCAAGCTTCACCATTTTATGAACATTTCTATTGATTACACATGGTTAGGTAAAGTAGAAAATGAAATTCGAGGTTCTTCATATACTTTAGAAGAAATTCGCTATTTAGAAGGCGTCGAAATTATTGTATCCGTATTAAAAGAGGAAGAAGAACAGTTTCAAAACTGGGTAACAGAAATGACAAATGGACAAGCAAACATTACTTTTGAGAAAGCTCAATTTATTGAATTTGTTGTAAAATAAATAGTTTTAATTGTCGAATACTAAATATCCATAGTATAATTTTAATATTGAGCTATTTTATCTTTTACGCATATTCTAAAATTACTGTGTTTAATCGCTTTATTATTCCCAAAATTCAGAGGAGAATATATTAAAAATGAAAAATAGAATTAAAAAGCAAGGCAAAAAGAGGTCGTCTAAAGCCTCCCTAATTATAAAGATTTCCCTTCTTCTTGTTGCTAGTTTACTAATTTGCGCAACTGCTTATGGAGTATATATTACGAAGCAAGTAAAGCATGCAGCTGACTCAGCACACGAAGAATTAAAAGGGCGAGACATTTCTGCACTTCGTAATGAGAAGGTAGAACCAGTACACGATAATGTTTCAATCCTATTTGTCGGTGTTGATGATAGTGAAAATCGCGGGCAAGGCTCTGACCACTCACGTTCGGACGCTCTTATTCTAGCAACATTAAATAATAAAACAAAAACAATTAAAATGTTGAGTATCCCTCGAGATTCATATGTATATATCCCTTCTGTAAAACATAAGGATAAAATTACTCATGCACATGCCTATGGTGGAACAATTTCAACAATTGATACAGTAGAAAAACTATTAGATGTGCCAATTGATTACTATGTTCGTATGAACTTTAATGCGTTTATTGATGTTGTTGATGCATTAGGTGGAATTGAAGCAGAAGTACCGTACAAATTACACGAAAAAGACGAATTCGATCGCAATGCCATCAATTTAGAGCCAGGTTTACAGCATTTAAACGGAAGTCAAGCACTTGCACTAGCAAGAACACGTAAGCAAGACAGTGATATTGAACGCGGCAAACGTCAACAAGAGATTTTAACAGCGATCATCAATAAAGTTTCTTCTGTAGGATCCATTACAAAGTACGATGATGTCATTAGAGCACTTGGTGATAACATGAAGACAAATATGACATTTAGCGAAATGAAGTCATTCCTATCTTATTTATCACAAGGGATGCCACGTATCGATTCTTTAACATTAGATGGTACAGATGATATGTCTACTGGTGTTTACTACTATCAACTAAATCGAGAATCAGTTGATGAAATATCACAAACGCTAAAGAACCATCTTGACACTAATAAAGCATCTAGTAGCTTAACGAATAAACATACTAATAAAGATAACGCTACTGGCGAAGATTCAACAGATAAAGATAGCACTCAGTAACTATAAAAGCCTTTCCACTTTATATTTGTGGAAAGGCTTTTTGTTATGGCATGATATTTCGTGATGTTTGCTTAAGCGTGGAAATTATTGATTGGAGCACTTATTGACCTGGGTGGTTTACCTAAGCGGATTTCCCTCAGCCTATCTGAGTAGTTTTCGTCAAGTCCATAAAATTGTAAAAAACTCTATACAAAGTTTTTCACAGCTGACTTTAATTTTTTTCAAACTGTCCAGCTTATATTGGGTATGGCTGCTAAAAGTATTAGTTGCGCCGCTAACCAAGCTAGGTACGCCGCTAAATACCGAATTTTCGTTGCTAATCAAGTTAAGAACGCTGCTAAATACCGAATTTCCGCCGCTAATCAAGTTAAGAACGCTGCTAAATACCGAATTTCTGCCGCTAATCAAGCTAGTACGCTAACAAGTCCACTCAATCGAGTAGGAGGGAGTGATTAACTCCCGACCTCTCACACCACCGTACGTACGGTTCCGTATACGGCGGTTCAACTAAGATCAATAACGCAAAGTTT